>CAYGHB010000142.1:0-5008 GCA_964349375.1 uncultured Syntrophomonadaceae bacterium
GGGTGAAAATGTGTTGTTTCTTCTCACTTCCAACATCTCACTTCTCACCTCTAATTTGGGGTCGGGGTGAGGGGGCAGAACTTCTTTGAATTAAGCTTACTCCCACAAAAAAACTTCCACTTTCTCCCCGGCGCTTAAACCTTCCTTTTCCGGGGGCACAACCAGCAACCCGTCAGCTTCGGCTAAAGTGCGAAGCATCCCCGAGCGCCCAAACACCGGAACAGCAGACAGCTCCCCGCTGATTTTGTCCCTCTCCAGCTTCACCCGCACATAATCGGTGCGTCCGGTGCGCGAAGCCACGTTACGGGCAAGGTTGGCGCTTAAACTCGGCGTCAGTCTCTCCTGCACCCGACCGGCAAGCTGGTCGACAATCGCCCGGCCGAAGATCGAAAAAATATTGAGGGCAGAAACAGGGTGGCCGGGTAACCCAAGAACCGGTTTATCATTACACTTAGCCAGCAGAGTAGGTTTTCCCGGTTGAATGGCAATCCCTTCAACCAGCAGGCCGGGTTTACCCAGTTCCTGCATAGTGCGGGCAGTAAAGTCGCGACTGCCTACCGAACTGCCACCGGAAAAAACCAGAAAATCAACCTCACCCAGCATAGCCCGGCTTTTTTCCATAAAGACTTCAAAGTTGTCAGGCAGAATACCACCATACCGAAAACCGGCGCTAAACTGCTGTGCCAGGTAACTGATGGCGGGGGCATTGCTGTCCCTGATTTGCCCCGCTTTTAGCTGCTTGGAACTGTAAGATACCAGTTCATCTCCACTGGAGAAAAAGCCGATCTGCGGCTGCCGGTGAACAGCAACCTCACTAATGCCGATCGAAGCCAGCATCCCGATCTCCGGTGCCCGAAGCAGCTGTCCCGCTTCCAGGGCTGTTGCGCCTGCGTTCAGGTCTTCGCCGCGGTGAATTACGTTTTCGCCGGGGGCAACCTGCTTAAAACTGTTAACAAGGTTGCCGGAGACCTCGGTATCTTCAACCATTATTACAGCATCAGTATTTCCGGGAAGCATGCCCCCTGTATGGATCAGACAGCACTGCCCGGAATTAATCGCAGGCGCGCTTTTACCCATCAGCACTTCTCCGGCCAGCTCGAACATGGCCGGCATACTCTCACCGGCACCGAAACTCTCCCGGGCTGCCACGGCATAGCCGTCAACAGTAGAGCGGTCAAAACCGGGCACATCTTCGGGGGATTTAAGCGTTTCTGCCAGGTAGAACCCCCCGGCCAGCTCAATTGCCACCCTTTCTGCCGGTAAAGCTTTAAATTCACTTTTAATCAGTTTTAGCACAGCAACCGGGTCGCTGACCTGCATCAATTTCATCGGTTCACCCCGTATCAATTAAAAAACCGCGCTCCCGGCATCAGGAAAACACGGCCACTTAGGCATAATCTCCTTTCCAATTACGGGAGGCGGGGGGATTTCTCCCCCAGCCCTGGCCTTTCACCGTAGCCATAAAATAGCTGTAGGTAAATAGGCTCGGAGCCTGCTATGAATTTACATGCTGATTATAACATACTCATGTAAACTTGACTATCATAGATGACGAGATCCATAGCGTAGTCGAATTGAGAGGTTAAACCTAATTGTATATATATAGAAATTTTCACTTGGTTTTTAACTTCATAGGATTAGTGACACTTTAAGCTTGGCAAAATATTTTATTTCCGGTCAGTGTGAGCTTACCAATCCGCACAGAAAAGTTTTTTCGGTTATAATGAGCTTTAATTGATTAAGCGGAGGATTTTATATGCAAAACATCTTGCAAAACCGATTCCTGCCCCTGGTACTAGCCGTTTTCATCATATTTGCTCTTGGTGGCTGTATCTTTTACCCGGAAAAAGTGGCAGACGACCTGGTGCTGACCCGGGTCAGGGTAACCAGGATCGTTGATGGCGATACTGTCTATGTGCGCTTTAGCAGCGGCCTGGAAGAAAAAGTGCGCCTGATTGGAGTTGACGCTCCTGAGATAAACCACCCAGCCAAAGGTGAAGAGCCTTTCGGAGTTGCATCTGCAGAGTATGCCTACAATATGCTTGATAATATTGTTGCCTGGGTTGAGTTTGACGAAGGCGAGCGCGATCAGTTCGGCAGGATGCTGGCCTATCTCTGGCTGGAAAAACCGGAAGCGGCCAGTGAAGCAGAAATTAGGGAGAAAATGTTCAATGCCCGCCTGCTGCTTGATGGTTACGCCAGGCAGGTAATATTTCAGCCCAACGTTAAATATGTGGAATACTTTTCGGCCTTTGTAAACGAGGCTCGCCGGAATAAACGAGGCCTCTGGGCTGAAAAATAGTTCTTTCCAAAAGCAGGATTTTCGCAACCGTACAATAAATATTAACATAAATCAAACTACTGTCTGACCGTTTTTCAAGACACCAGCAATTTCAGGTAGAGGCTTAAAATCACAGACAGCGGTCAGGCTGGTGAGAAACAAGGGAGGTAAGTAAATGAAAATTGAAGATGTGAAGAAAATTTGTGTGGCCGGTGCCGGAAATATGGGGCACCAGATAGCCCTTCTCTGCGCCCTGTCGGGATATGAAACATTCTGCTTTGACCTTAGTGCAGAGCAAATGAGCAAGGCAGAGGCATTTGCAAAAGGGTACCTGCCGGAAAGAGTTGCCAAGGGCAAGCTGAGCCAGGATCAGGCCGAGGCGGCTGCCGCACGTATTAAATTTACTACTGTTCTGGAGCATGCAGCTGCGGGTGCTGATATTGTGATCGAAGCGATCATTGAGAAGTTGCAGCCCAAGCTGGAACTTTTTGAAAAACTGGGGCAGTTGTGTCCACCCCACGCGATTCTGGCCACCAACAGTTCATTTATTGTCAGTTCGCAGCTTGCTGAGGTGACCGGGCGCCCCGGCCAGGTTTGCAACATGCACTTTTTCAACCCGGCCCTGGTGATGAAGTGTGTCGAGGTTGTAAAAGGGCCCCACACTACAGTCGAAACAGCAAACTTAACGATGGAGCTTGCTCACCGTTTAGGCAAGGTGCCGGTTCTGCTCCAGAAAGAGATTTACGGTTTTCTGGTCAACCGCATTTTGGCTAAGATTACAGAGGAAGCGTTATTTTTACTTGATACAGGAGTGGCCTCGGCTGAGGATATTGACAGCGCAGTGGTTAATGCCCTCGGCCACCCGCTCGGTCCTTTCAGGTTGATGGATCTGACCGGGGTCGACCTGGCCTACCATATCGGTATGGAACGTTACATGGAGACCTGTGATCCGAAAGAAAAACCTTCGCCTACGGTGGTTGAAAAGTACGTTAAAGGTGAATGGGGCCGGAAAAAGGGCAAAGGTTTTTATCAATATTAAGCTAAAACTAGGGAGGAACTATGACACGTTCACTGGAAAAGGCTCCTAAAGCCTATAAGAATTTGGAGTTTTTAAACAGCCGCGATGCCAGGGTAATCCGCATTTTGGCCGAGTATCTCGAACCACTACAGCGGTTGAAGAAGGAGAGGGTAGAGGATACCGTAGTTTTCTTCGGCTCTGCCCGCACTAAACCGCTGCAGGAGGCAAAAACATATTTGGCAGAACTGGAGACGAGGGCTGCAGCAACTGAAGCAGAAGAGCCGGATCTGACTAAACTGATCGAGAAAGCCCGCAATGAGCTCATTATTTCACGCTACTATCAGGATGCAGTGGATTTGGCCTCTAAATTAACTACCTGGTCCAAGGGGCTTGGATCGGATCACCGCTTTATTATCTGCTCGGGCGGTGGTTTCGGGATGATGGAGGCGGCCAATAAGGGAGCATCCGAGGCCGGTGGTAAATCGATCGGTTTCAATATCAGCCTCCCCCATGAACAGCTGCCGAATCAATATATTACGCCGGAACTTAATTTCGAGTTCCATTACTTTTTCATGCGCAAGTACTGGTTTACCTACCTTGCCAAAGCCCTGGTGATTTTCCCGGGTGGTTTCGGCACTCTTGATGAGCTTTTCGAAGTGTTGACCCTGATCCAGACTAAAAAGCTGGAGAAGGAACTGCCGATCGTTGTTTTTGGAATGGAGTATTGGCAGCAGGTCCTTAATCTAGAGGCAATGGTTAAGTATGGGACAATAAGCGAAGAGGATCTCGATCTGATCCATTTCAGCGATTCAGTTGATGACGTTTTTGACTATTTGAAAAACGAACTGACCAGGATTTACCTCTAACAGGGACAAACATCTATTTATCCAATAAATTAAGAAAACAATAATCATCAACCTGCCCCTCTAAATGAAGGGCAGGTTTGTTTATTGGCAAGCATATTGATCTTTTGATTGAGGCGTGGAATAATTAAGCGGAAGATCAACTCAAAAAGGAATGGAGAATTGCGGTGGAGTATGTGCTCAGCTTGCTGATCGGCATCAGTTTAAGCGCTACCAGCGGATTCAGGGTCTTTGTGCCGCTGTTGGTGGTTAGTATCGCTGCCCTGGCCGGTTGGATCGAGTTAACTCCAACCTTTACCTGGCTTGGTACCTATCCGGCGTTGGCAACCCTGGCGGTGGCAGCTTCGCTCGAACTGATCGCCTATTTATTCCCCTACGTTGATAACCTTTTGAGTACAATTGCTGTGCCGGTCAGTCTTGTGGCCGGGACAATGATCACTGCGGCTGTGCTGGTTGATTTTCCACCTGTTCTGGCCTGGGCTCTGGCGATTATCGCCGGTGGCGGCGCTGCTTTGGGCGGCAGTACGCTCAGCAATGCCGTCCATGCCGGGTCGACTGTTAGTACGGCGGGGGCGGCCAACCCGGCTATTTCTTTTTTCGAATCGTTATTTTCCCTGTTAATGTCCTTTTTAGCGGTTTTGTTGCCGGTTATTGCTTTTTTAGGATTTGCTTTTCTGATCTGGTTGCTTTACAAGTGTTTCAGTAAAGGAAGGGTATCGAATCATCAAGCCACTTAGAACTTAGAATAAGTGCTGGTTCTTTTTAGCTGGATTGTTTTAATTCCCGCATCTTAGCGTGAGTTTACTAAGCCAATTACCAAAAACGCTGTAATTACCGGCAAAATAG
>CAYGHB010000143.1:0-4957 GCA_964349375.1 uncultured Syntrophomonadaceae bacterium
TCTTTATCCAGCAAACCAAACCGTTCACTGAAAAGATCGTCGGCCTGATCGATCTCACCAGGCTGGGCGGGCTGCTCAGGAATTTCCAGATCGAAATCCGGTTGTTCCGGAAGATCCAGATCCGGCTCGCCCTCGCTGAACGCTTCAAATTTTTCTTCAGATGCTTTACTGTAATAATCTTCTTCGGAGCGGGGAGCAAAGAAATCAGGCTCATCTTTTTTTGGCTCTGCTGACTCTTCAAACAAAGAGGGAGCCGGCGTAACGGTTTTCTGAAATTCTAATTCTTCCGGTTCATCAGGTTCAGCTATCACAATCTCTTCCTCTTCGCTGATAACGGGCTGCTCCGGCAGGGGCGCAACAAACAGGGGCTGACTATGTTTTCTTCTGCGGGTGGTAATCAGGATCCTGGCCGCAAATTCATCTTCTGATACCGGTTTGACGATATAGTCGTCGACGAGGCTTTTTTCAATGGCCTGGTATAACTGTTCATAGTAGTCCGGTTCGATCAGGGCCAAGATATAGGTTTCCGGGCATTTTTCACGCAAGCTTTCGATCAGATCAACTTTGTCTTCTTCGACCAGCGCAAAATCAATGATCACCAGATCGGGGCTTAATTTTTCCGAAATTTTCAACAGGGTTGTCGGGGAAAAGCAATTTACAACGTCTTCTTCGGGCAATACCTGACCAATCATTTTTTGTAAATGTTCGGAAGAAATATAGTTATAATCAACCAAAAAGAGATACACCTGACATCCTCCTCATCTGGACCGATTTTTCACATTATAACAGATACTATTCATAAAATTCTACCCAATGTCATTTTATCCTTTAATAATATGAAAAGTCCCCCAAAGTGAAGGACTTTCAAACTGGCTGTTAATAGAGATACATGTCAATTAAAACCCGTAATCCTCCAGGCTGCGGTCACGCAAGCTACCGGGGACTGCAGGTCTATCTTCAGTCGCCTGTAAAGCCGAAGAAGAGCCGGTAGAAGGAGGTGCAGCAGGTACGCTTCCGCTTAACTGCTCAACTTTAGCCTTAACCATATATTTAAAGAGACGTCGCAGCTCCATAATGATTAAAAAGAGACCGGGAATGAAAATCAGCAGGATCAAGCCCTGCCTGGTCTGGGCATACCCAAAGAGATAACCGATGTACGGCACCGACCCGGTCACCCGGCCCACAACATTTTCGGACGGCACCGGGCTTGGGTCATTAACGTTGTTGGCATCGCCACGGGTGATAAAACTTAAACCGTTATCCCAGTTCAAACCCACCACCCTGTGGGTGGTCAGGCGGTTTGCATCACTAGAGCTGCTAAAAGTGATGATATCTCCCTCTACTATCTCAGTTGGCTCAGTTGGCTTAACAAAAACAAGGCTACCCGTATTAAAAGCGGGGTTCATGCTACCACTCAATACCACATACATCTGGTAACCGGCAACAGCAGGCGATCCACCGCTGATCCTGCTCTGGATCAGGAAGAACGAGAGTCCAACCATGATGAAAAGGAGCAGCGCTGTTACAATGTTGCCTGCAACCCGTAAATAATTGCTGCCGCTTTGCTCCTGTTTTTCCAAGGGAGGTTTTTGCTTAACTTTTACGGTTTTTTGCGGTTTGGCTTTTTGCTTTTTAGGTTTATCAGGGACTGCCTGATGATCCTTAAAAATATCTTCAATCTCATCAGCAGATACTGAAGCTACCGCCGCGTTTGATTTACGGGCAAACGGTAAATACTCAACCTTACCCTCTTTGCTTTTTTTCACTTTTGGTTCAACCGGTGCCCTTTTTTGCTTTTTAGCTGAACCATCAAAAGCGCCGAATAGATCTTCAAAAGAACTGCGATCGATGGCTCGCTCTGCACTGGTCATACCAAAGAGTTCTTTATCACCTAACGAAGGCTTCTTGTCTTCCGGCAGTTCAGGCTCTTTTTCGAAAACAGTTTCCGGCTCACTGTGAACAACGGAAGGCGCTTCATTTTCAGGCTTCTGGTCAGCTTCCGGTAAGCGACCAGTTAAAGGTTCGCGGACAAATAGATCGTCAAAGTTAGGATGATCAGGCACAGGATCCGCCTCTGATACAACACCGGAAGATGCATCCACAGGCTCGCCGGCTAACATAACCTCTTCAAGATTTTCAAGGTTGTCGACCAACGAAAATGCTTCGTCAATTAAACTGAGCTCCTGCGGTTCAGCGCTGCTGCCTGCATCCTGCACAGCAGAAGTATTGGTTAATTCAGGGTCAGGACTAATTCCGAAAAGCGACTGATCATCTGTATCCAAGGCAGCTATCGGTTCTTCAGCGGTTATTGCTTCAAAAGCATCAGCAGCATCTGTGGCAACGCCGGTGCTAATATCGCCCGCCCCGGGCCAGGAGAACTCTGATTCCGGGCGAGGTGAAAGATCCGGTAAATCCAGATCTGAATCTTCAGCTTTTACATCTCTTTTTTCCGCTGCCTCTTTAAGACCGCCGGGAACTTCAGGAGCCTCCAATTGCATATCAGGTTCTTCATCTGGTGCAGCTAAGTCTTTTTCTTTTTCAGTGATAGATTCCTCAGGTTGCCCAACCTCAGCTTCAACCTGTTTGCCGAAGAGATCAGCCAAATCTTCAAACATTTTCTTACTGTCGGTCGCCGTTTCCTGAGCTACCGGGGGATTTTTTTGAACCGGTTCAGCCACAATTGTCTGATCTTCAATCGGTTTGCTGCCAAAACTGCTTTTGTGCTGCAGGCCCATCTTGATCCGCAGTAACACATCTTCACGCTGTAAAGGCTTAACCATGTAGTTGTCAATGCCATCATCAATAGCCTGGTGCAGTCTGCCGTAATGATCCGGATCAACAAAGGCCAGGATGTAAGCGCCGGCACTGTGGCGACGCAGCTCTTTAACAATATTGGCTGAGTCATCAATGAAGAGGTCAAAATCAATAATGACAATATCGGGGGCAATTTTCTCAGCGATATCAAGCAGAGCATCAGCAGAAGAACAGTTAACTATTTCGCAACTGATCTTGTTTTTATCCAGCAGGCTTTTGATTTCCCGCGACGATATGAAGTTGTTTTCAACCAGTAAAAGATACAATTGTTTCACCTCTTGGCAGCCTGCCTGATGAGACGAAAAACACCTGTTTCGGCAGGCCAGGCTGTCGTAGCTCTCGCGAGCCTTAGACCCTTTGGCTTTGCGCCCCGGTTTTTCAACCGGTTTGCCCTAGCGAACAGGTTTGGAAACTTTTTGCATGGTAAATATATAATATTTAGTTATATTTGTCAATACTTTTTTTGGTTATTTTACTATTTTAAGATTAATATTGCATTGATCTGCCTTTTTTATCTTCAGTTCCCTTTTTTAAAAGCACCCCGGCAGCTATGAATACAAAGCCGATCAGGAAGATAATCATTGACCTACCGTCAGTTCTGGGCAGCGGTGGGCTAACCTTTGGACCTTCAGGTGGAATGATCACCTCACCCGGTGGTCTGGGTGCAACTTGCGGCTCTTCTGGGCCGACTTCGGTTTCTGATGGCGGCGGAGTTGGTGCTATAACCCCGAAATAGTGGCTGGGATCGTTGTCGGTAACAACCTTTCCACCTGCTGATACGCCTGCTACGGAGCCGATGTTTGAGTACTGACCGGCAACGGCAATACCGGTTGCCCGGTAGGTCCAAACCTCGCCTGGTTGTAATACTCTATCTCCATTAAGGTCGCCACTGATGTAAACCGGCACAACACCGGTCCGGTTGTCGTTAACCACAATGTTGAATAGCGGTATGGTGTTCGGGTTGGTGACCACGTAGGTCCAGGTAACATTGCCGCCAACAGGGATAAAAGGCCCGGTCGGCAGGTCAGCGTCTACCCCATTGGTATATTTTTCGATGTAGATCACCGTTTCATCCGGTGTAAAACCGAAATAATGGCTGGGATCGCTGTCGGAAACGTTAGGCCCAGTAGGCGGCGTGCCAAAAACGGTTCCAATGTTAGAGTATTGACCGGCAACAGCGATACCTGTTGCCCGGTAGGTCCAGATCTCTACAACCTGTAAAACACCATCGCCATTGGTATCACCGCTTATATATACCGGATTAACTCCAGTCCGGTTATCGGTCACAACCACATTACGCAATGGAACATTTCCTGTATTGGTAACCACGTAGGTCCAGGTAACCGCGCCACCCACCGGGATAAAAGGCCCGGTCGGTACGTCGGCATCGACCCCGTTGGTATATTTTTCGATGTTAATAGCCGGGCGTTCATCCGGCACGTCGGAACAGATGGTGTAGAATACTATCTTTGTAACCAGCTTTGAACCCTGAAACTCGTTGCCCGTTTCAGGTCCGGGCAGGATAACCGTAAAATCAAGTTCCAAGACATCTCCAAACCTCATAAAAGCAATATAGAGGGCATCGGTAAGCATAGAAGGCGTTCCTGCTTGTGGCCCATTCATCATCGGGCCTCTATAAAGTTCTTCTCCCTTATAACTGATAACCAGAATTAACTGCTCAAAGAGGCTGCCCAGTTCGCTAAGTCCGGGGGTGCCACTGATAAAATCCCAGGTCATGTAAAGGTTGGCAGACGAAGTCCCTGTTTTAGTCACTGTAACAGTTTTGGTCGTGCTATCACCCGGGTTCATATTCTTCAGTTCGAAAAATGTTTCCGGTGGATCCAAAGCCACCCGGCAGGGGTGATTGTCGGTGACTATTTGAGCCCAGGTGAATAGAGGCTGAAACATCATCGCCAGGCTTAAGATCACCAGCAACGAACCGATTATAACCATTTTTGAGCTGTGTCTTCTCATTATCTCTAGCTCCAAACTTTTAAATTCGGGGCGGAGCCGAAACCCCGCCCCCGTTTTCTTCTGTTACTCAGGCCAACAATAAGTTAATAAGTTAGTAGCCTGACTTGCTTATTATGGTCGTGCTATCACCCGGGTTCATATTCTTCAGTTCGAAAAATGTTTCCGGTGG
>CAYGHB010000144.1:0-1567 GCA_964349375.1 uncultured Syntrophomonadaceae bacterium
ATCGATATCGTGATTGAACTGATCGGCGGGATCGAACCAGCCAGGTCCCTAATCAGGGAAGCGCTTGAAAACGGCAAGTTTGTAGTTACAGCAAATAAAGATTTAATTGCCACTCACGGTGATGAGCTGCTGGAGCTGGCCCGCGAAAAGAACTTAAATATTTTTTACGAGGCCAGCGTAGGCGGTGGTATTCCCCTGATTCGTTCTTTAAAGTACAGCCTGGTTGGCGACCGGATAAAGCGGGTGGTTGGAATTCTTAACGGAACTACCAATTATATCTTAACCCGCATGAGTTACGAAGGCCTTGAATTTGACGCTGCCCTGGCCCAGGCGCAGGAAAAAGGTTTTGCCGAAGCAGATCCCTCAAGCGATATTGAAGGACGTGATGCTTCATACAAACTGATGATCATGGCCGGACTGGCCTTCGGCTGTTCGATCGATCCGGCCCGGGTTTATGTGGAAGGCATCACCGGCATTACTGCCGGCGATATTAATAATGCCCGGGAAATCGGCTCTGTTATCAAACTACTGGCCATCGGGGAAGAGCTGCCCTCAGGCATTGCTCTCAGGGTGCACCCGGCAATGATACCGCAAAGCCACCCCCTGGCCTCGGTCAATAATGAATTCAATGCTGTTTTTATCGAAGGCGAAGCGGTTGGCGATGTTATGCTCTACGGTCGGGGAGCAGGGGGAAGCCCCACTTCCACGGCCATTGTGGCGGATGTAGTGGAAGCGGCCCGCTGTATCAACGGGCGTTCGGTTTGCAGCGTAATTGAAAACAAGACCTCCGGCACCGTCTATGTGCCGATCGAAGAACTGAGCAGCAGTTTTTATTTGCGTTTTCTGGCTGAAGATCGTCCGGGAGTGCTCGCCGCCTTTTCCAAAGTATTCGGCGATCACCAGGTTAGCCTCGATATGGTTATTCAAAAGCGCCGGGTGGGAGATCTGGCCGAAATCGTTCTGGTTACTCATTTAGTTCGTGAGGCTGCTTTTCGAACAGCCCTTGACCAGGTTATGAATTTGGAAATGATCCGGCCCAACCCCAGCACCATTCGCCTGATGGTTTAGAATTGAGGGAGACTAATGTGCTCAGTGTATTCCGCCCGCCCGGCCTGGGTTGAAATAAACCTGGACCACATAGCTCATAATGTTAATCAATTCAGGCAGCTGGCGGCTCCCGAAACGCAGATCATGGCCGTTGTCAAAGCCGATGGCTATGGCCATGGCGCAGCTGTTGTCAGCAAAACCGCCCTTGCTTCCGGAGCAGAAAGCTTGGCTGTTGCCTTTGTTGAAGAAGGAATTTATCTGCGTCAGGCCGGCATTGATGCGCCGATTCTCTTGCTGGGTTACACCGATCCGGTGCAGTTTGCCACTCTCATTAAAAATAACCTTACCCCAACCGTTTTCGATTTCCCCACGGCAGCTGAATTTTCTAAACAGGCTCTGGCTGCGGGCGCTGTTTTGCCCCTGCATCTTAAAGTAGATACGGGCATGGGTCGGGTTGGCCTTCTGCCTGCCGAAGCGGCAGCAGTGACTGAGCAGATTGCAGGCCTGCCTGCCCTGAAGA
>CAYGHB010000144.1:1667-4938 GCA_964349375.1 uncultured Syntrophomonadaceae bacterium
CCTGCCGAAGCGGCAGCAGTGACTGAGCAGATTGCAGGCCTGCCTGCCCTGAAGATTGAAGGTTTATTTACCCACCTTGCTTCAGCCGAAGACGAGGATCAGTCTTACACCGAAGAGCAGTTGAACAAATTCAACCAGGTTATCGAAACCCTGAAAGCCAAAAATATCAACTTTCCTCTGATTCATGCTGCCAATAGCGCGGCGGCGCTTAAGCTACCCGGTGCCCGCTATAACCTGATCCGCCTCGGCCTTGCCCTCTACGGCCATTACCCTGCCACTGCCCTTATTAAATGCGGTATCACTTTAAAACCTGCTCTCACTTTTAAAAGCAGATTGGTGATGGTTAAGAAATTACCGCCGGGCAGCTGTATCAGTTACGGCTGCACTTATAAAACAGCAGCTACAGAACTGATTGCCACTGTTCCGGTTGGTTACGCCGACGGCTACAGCCGCCTGCTTTCAAATAAAGGGGAAGTACTAATCCGCGGGATCCGGGCACCTGTTGTCGGCAGGGTCTGCATGGATCACCTGATGGTTAACGTTACCCATATTCCGGGAGCGCAGCGCGGCGATGAAGTGATCTTATACGGCAGTCAGGGAGCGGAGCAGATCCCTGTCGAAGAAGCGGCCGCTAAGATCGGCACCGTTAACTATGAGCTGCTCTGTGCTGTGGATAAGCGGGTCTCACGCTTTTATTACAGGAATAGCCGTCTGGTTGCCGTTCACGATTTTATCGAAGATCAAAGTTTTGATCATTAAACCACATTCGGTTTTCAATCAGCCGGGCGATTTGCTGCGGCACAGCTGAAGGGTAGAACAGCGATTGTGCCTGCAGCATCACCGTTCCCGCCAGGGTCGGCAAAAAGTAGCGGCGAAAGTGAACTTTAAAGAGACGGTTATAGGCAACAGCGGCATCAAAACCCGCTGTCTTTGTTTCTCTGATCGCCTGCACAGCAAGCCCGGCGCTTTTAAAACAGTTATAAAGCCCTTCCCCTGAAAAAGGCTCTACCAAACCAGCAGCATCGCCGATTAACAGTAGGTTGTTATTTGCAACCCTACTTACCGGGCCCAGAAAGGGAAGGGGCCAGCTCTTTAGCGTTTTTTCTGCAGGGGCTTTGCCAAAAAGCCGGTTAAAAGCCTTTAATAGCGTTTTACGCCCACAAAGGCCGCCAACACCGCGGTTAAGCCATCCCTTACCATGAAAGGTCCAGCCCATACCGCCTTGATAAGGCAGCGGAAAGAATTCAAGCTGGGGCAGATTGTCCGGCGCACCAGCCCGGAGCGCTTCTTCCGGAATTATCTCAGATAGCCCCCAGCCGCAGATCTTCTTTCGCCTTCGCCGATCGATGCCCCCGAGCTCGGCACAACGGCTTAAAGCTCCGTCAGCGGCGATCAGGTAGCGGGTGTTGATAGTTTGTTGCTCTCTCTCTTTGCGGAAATGAATTATATAATTGGTTGGCCGCTGACCTGCTTTGGAGCCGCCCATCTCTACCCCGTTAAGAACGGCTTCCTCGAGCAAAATTGCCCCTTTTTGGCTGGCGTAGGCAGACAGCAGCTGATCAAAACGATCTCTCTTGATCGTTAAGCCTAACGGCTTTTCCGCCTGGTATCTGTAGCGCCTGTTTTTATGGGCGATTGTAAAATGCAAAACAGCTGTTGCCTCTGCCTCAGGAAGGCAGAAGTCGGCAGGAAGAAGAGAGAGGGCTCTGGCTGATATTAAGCCGCCGCAAAGCTTTGGGCGTGGAAGGCTTTTTTGCTCAAGGATGGCTGTTTTAAAACCGGCTTCAGCCGCCATGGCAGCAGCAAGCGCGCCGGCTGGCCCGGCACCTACTACTACCAAATCGTAAGGGTCATTGCTCATGATTTATTTTACCACGTTAGCACTAAATAGCGATTCCGAAAAGCCAGAGCTGGCCAGCTGCTTTTTTCGGTTAATCTTTCGGTTCAGGAGGAGAAGGTAGTCTATTAGTGGAAAATATTTAACCTCGTAGTAACAAAGCGAGACTGGCTGGATTGCCAATTTAAAATACAACGAAAGTAAGGGGTAAGGAAAACATTGCCGACGGAGGAAACCTTCTAAATGCGTAATGTTTGCCGCAAATTTATGGCAATTGCTCATTAGATTTATTATCTACTATGCATTAGAATAGTAAAAGGACAACAGGGAGGCAGTTTAACGGTGAACGAACTGATATATCTCGCCGATGACGAAACCAATATCCGCGATGTGGTTAAATCATTTTTAGAAAGCGAAGGATACCGGGTTGCTGCTTTTGAAGACGGTGATCAGCTTTTGGCCGCCTTCCAGGAAGAGCCCTGCGACCTGATCATTTTAGATATCATGATGCCTGGCTCCAGCGGCTTTGATGTCTGCCGTCAGATTCGCCAAACCAGCACCGTGCCAATCATCATGTTGACCGCCCGCGATAGCGATCTTGATTACGCCACCGGCATTAATCTCGGCAGTGATGACTATTTTACCAAACCTTTTTCGGCGATGTCCTTAGTTATGCGGGTTAAGGCCATCTTGCGCCGCGTTGAATATGAAAGAGCCGGCAGCGGTAAGACCAGCGACAGCCTGCTGACCTACTCTGACCTGGAGATTAACCGGCAGAGTAAAAAAGTAGCACTCGCAGGCAAACCGGTAGAACTTACCCCCAATGAGTATAACTTGCTTTCTTACCTGCTGGAAAACAGCGACCGGGCTGTATCCAGGGAAGAGCTGCTCAATAACATCTGGGGCTATACCTGCGAGGTAGAGACCAGGGCAGCCGATGATACGGTACGCAGGCTGCGTAAAAAATTAATGGACGGAAACGCTGTTATCGAAACGGTGTGGGGATTTGGCTTTCGCTTAAAGGAGAAATCGGCAAGTGATGGTTGATGCAAAACGTAGAATCAGTATTCGAACCCGGATCACACTTTTAATGTTCGGCTACATTGCCGCTGTCTTTTTTGTGGTTCTGGTGGTCTTTAACCTGTTGGTTCACGAATATATAAAAAGCATTGTCAACGAACAGCTCAAAGATTTTGTGCAGGCTGCGGAATACGGAAGAGCGCTGCAGGGAGAGACAAAACCGCTTGGTGAGCAGCTCCAGCCCGATCAATTTATCATCATGCCCTCCGGTATCAGGAAACTGCCCCGTGGGCCTGTCGGAAAAACTGAAGCAATTATCATCACGGGAAACTACGAGCTGATTTTCCCCACCCGGGATAACGTGATTTTTTTTGACATCGAAGAGATCATCAACCTGGTTACCCAGCTCGAAGC
>CAYGHB010000145.1:0-4897 GCA_964349375.1 uncultured Syntrophomonadaceae bacterium
TATATTGGAGGACTCGCCGCTGTTTCTCTGTTAGGGGTTCCATGCCATCACCGCCTGCTCATTTTTTGTTTTAATATTATATCACATCACCAGGGAGGAGGCAAACTATTGTTTGCCTTTTCTGGTAATTTTACTTATTTTGGGAATTTACGATTTTACTTATTAAGGCGGTTACACTGACAAAGCTTAATATGGGTAAATATAATGCTGTCACAAGCAAACAAAGCTCACGATCACTCACCTTAATGCTGTGCAAAGCAGATAGAGCCCATGATCGCTCACCTTAATTCTGTAACAATCAGACAGTGCTCACGATCACTCACCTTAATGCTGTGCAAAGCAGATAGAGCCCATGATCGCTCACCTTAATTCTGTAACAATCAGACAGTGCTCATGATCACTCGCTTTAATGCTGCCACAAGCAGACAAAGCTCACGATCGCTCACTTCAGAATTGCTTGCGGCTCTTCTCGGCGCGCCGCAGGAAGCCTCCTAAGTCGACACATAGTCTCCTGAGTCGGCAGGGCAATCAAAAAGAGATGAGAGTGTAAAGTCTTGTTTTGATTGCCCTGTCCTGCTTTGCGTTTCGAATCGCCGGCAATTCTAGTGGCGTTCGCTTAATGTTCGCTTATGTCTGCTGTGACAGCTTTTTACCACTCACTGAAGATTATTGTGAATCACTTGTTATTTAAAACAGTTCCGCTAAATACTGCGAGAGGCTCCTGACTTGGCTGGACATTAAAAAGATGAAATTGAAGAGTCTTAAAATGAATTAACTTATGTCTGGCAATAGAGAAGGATCAATTATTGAAGCAGTAACGGCACAACAAGACAGGCCCTAAAATTCCCTCTCCCCTGGCGGGAGAGGGTTAGGGTGAGGGGGATGCTAGATAATAATTAACTGTAACCGTTTAGGCGCAGCAGTTTGTTAAGACCGTTCAGGTAAGCTTTTACGCTGGCCTCAATAATATCGGTGCTGGTGCCACGACCGGTGATCTTGCGATCCTGGTAAGCCATTTCAACCTGAACTTCGCCGAGAGCGTCGCGCCCCTGGGTAACAGCATTAATCGTATACTTCTCCAACCCAATGCTGAGCCCGGTAATTTTATTAATCGCATTATAAGCAGCGTCAATCGGTCCGGAACCGATGGCGACTTCCTCGATCAGGCTGTCATCATCTTTTTTCAGACGGATGACGGCAGAAGGGATACTTTTACTGCCGCTGACTGTTTGCAGGTAATCGAGCTTATAGCGCGGTTCTACAAGAGAAAGGTGATCTAAGATCATAGCTTCGAGGTCTTCTGGATAAACTTCTTTCTTGCGGTCAGCTAAGGTTAAAAAGCGTTGGTAGATCTCCTCTAGCTGGCTGCGGTTCAGGGAAAAACCTAGTTTCTTCAGTTGATCCATAACAGCATGTCGACCAGAGCGGGCGGTGAGGCACATTTGAGCGGCCTTACCACCGATCAGTTCGGCATCGATTATTTCATAGGTTTCTTTATTTTTTAAAACACCATCCTGGTGGATACCGGATGAATGGGCGAAGGCGTTGAGGCCCACTACGGCTTTATTGACCGGCACTGAAATGCCGGTCAGTTTACTTACCAGCCTGCTGGTCCTGTAGATCTCTTCATAATTTATGTCTGCATAGTAGGGGAAATGATTACCGCGAATCCTCAGGGCAACCGCAATTTCCTCCAGGGCAGCATTGCCGGCTCGCTCTCCGATGCCGTTGATGTTGCACTCAATCTGGCGGGCGCCATTTTTAACCGCTTCCAGTGAGTTGGCAACGGCGAGGCCAAGGTCGTTATGGCAGTGGACGCTAATTATAGCTTTATCGATTCCATCGACATTTTCTCTGATGCGCCTGATCTGCGCCCCGAATTCTTCAGGGACTGCATAACCGACAGTGTCGGGGATATTAATCACCGTGGCCCCGGCCCTGATCACAGCTTCCAGTAGTCTGAAAAGGTATTCATCACGGGCCCTGGTAGCGTCTTCCGGCGAATATTCGATATCGGGACAATATTTCTTGGCATATTTAACCGCTTCTACAGCCTGCTCCAATAGCACTTCCGGGTCTTTTTTCAGCTTATGCTCCATGTGAATGTCGGAAGCGCCAAGAAATACATGCAGACGCGGCTTTTCGGCATTCTTGATTGCTTCCCAGGCAGCATCAATATCGCCCTGAACTGCCCTGGCCAGGGCGCAGATAGTAGGGCCTTTAACCTGGTTGGCGATGGCCTGAACGGCTTTCAGTTCACCGGGAGAAGATACGGGAAAGCCGGCTTCAATAACATCCACACCGAGACGGGCCAGCTGACGGGCTACTTCCAGTTTTTCTTCATAATTTAATCGGGCACCCGGTGTTTGCTCACCGTCGCGAAGCGTACTGTCAAATAGATAGATCTGTTCCTGTCCCTTAATTTTCTTTTTACTTTTTGTCATCCCAAAACCCTCCTCAGGCAATAGTTCAGAGTGGGGGAGAGCAAATAAAAAGCTTTCGTGCAAGAGACGAAAGCCTGTTTTCGCGGTACCACTCTTCTTGGCAGCATAACTTCTACCACCCACTCTTTACAGTAACGGAAGTCTCCGGCCAGGCCTAGTCTTAATCACAATGATTAATTTCGGTTGGCGGCTCGCGGGGGAGTTCACTGTCCCTGACATTACCGTTTTTCACCGGGTATAACGGCTCTCTGAAATGTTACTGACTGCTACTGGTCCCGTTCATAGCCATTAAAATATTCAACAACTTGCCTGTAAGGCTACCTTATAATCGCCTTATTGTCAATAGTTACCGAAAAGAATTGCTAAAATTCTATTGATCTTTTATTTGAATATAGTTATAATTCTAAATACAAGTCATTTAATACCGTTTATATCATATGAAGTACTATAATGCTTTTAATGCGGGAGATGAAGATGAAACGGCGTAAACGTGAACCGCAGCTTTTAGGTAAAAGCGAACAGCTTGCTTTACTTAAACAGCCAAACCCAAGGGCACCAACGGGGCTACGCAATTTATGTTTGATCAGCTTGATGCTTAAATCCGGTATTAAGGCCGCAGAAATAATCAGTCTCCGTGAACAAGATCTGGACTGGGATAGTGGCACATTATTTATTCAGGAGAGCGGAGGGGCCAAAGAGCGTTATCTAAAAATTGACGATGTTGAACTTAGTTTGCTAAAAAGCTGGCGCCGCATTAAGCCATCCGGAAGCCCTGTATTGTTTACGACATTACAAGGAGAGCCGCTACAAGATCGCTACCTGCGTGAAATGATCAAGCGTTATGCCCGCAAAGCCGGCATTAAGAAAGATGTCTATCCGCACCTGCTGCGAACGACATTTGCCCTGGACTTTTTGAATGAGACCCGTGATATTGATCGTTTGCAGCAGGTTTTAGGGCATCGGGATCAATCAACTACTCACAATTATATCAAGCTATATTTTTTGGAGTTTTCCGGCTTAAAAGATCGACCTAAACCAGAGGAGGAGGTCTTTGCCGATTTAATTAGAGAACAGGAATTGAAAAAGAAAATAAATGAAGATAATATCCCTTATATTACCATTATGTCAGAAGATGAGCAGGCAGAGCGTCAGGCCATTCCGGCTCTGAAATGCAGCCAGTGCAGTTTTATTTTGCATTACCAGGGTGATTGCCCTCAATGCGGCACGACTTTCCAGGCAATCTTAAAACACTGGGGAAAAACAACTTAAAAAGAAGAGAAAAGAGGTGCAGGATGAGAAGTAGTAGGTATCTGAAACAACAGAGAAGCACATGAAGTGAAACTGCTTTAACTTCCGATAATATATCTTATGTTAACTAAAAGCAGAATAATTGTTGAGCAGTAATCACCTGGCTTCGTTACCAATGTTTTACTCTTATTTACGGTTCAGCGCTTCTTTCGTATGATTATAGGCTGCTTTTAGCTCTGCAAATATTTAGTTTTATTGGTATAATTATATTCGGGCTAAAACAAATAGAGATTCCCATGGAGGCTCTTTTTTTATGAAGAAAACATTCAGGAACTTAATCTCAATGATACTGGTTGTGCTCTTTATCCTCCTCCTCTCTTCCTGTGCGCAAACACCCGTTTACCTGAAAGAAAGTCATGAAGACTACTTGCAGGCACAAAGTGATTCCGAACTTGAAGAAGCTGACGCCGTCCCGGATTCTGATAACGATGAGAATTCGTTTAGCGCAGAACCTGTCAAAAATCTCAATCGTTTTAATATTGGTCTTTATAATGGCATTGGGGTTTGGGATTTAAATGTTTTAGCCCTGCAAAATTTCTTTACAGAAAATGATCTCAGCTACACGCTATTTGATGAATATGACGTAACGTCAACTTACTTGAGCGATCATTTTGACATGATCTGGTTTCCCGGCGGATTTGCTGCAGAATACCGTTACTATATACCTGACCTCGAACCGATCATCGATTTTGTTAGCCAGGGCGGCTATTTTGTCGGTAGCTGTGCCGGGGCCTACTTTGCAGCCGATATTTTAAGCTGGCTAGGGGAAGGCAGTAAAGATCATGACTATCCGCTTAACTTTTTCCCCGGCAGGGCAACCGGCCCGCTTGTTTATGAACTAAACTGGGGTGATCAGGCGCCTCTCATCTTGAACCGGGATATCCCGGCTAACGCCGGTTTTGAGACGCCACTGACAGCCTACTACTTCGATGGCCCATATTTTGATGCTTTTCCCGAAGCCGATTATCTTACGCTGGCCTATTATGAAACCAACAATCGGCCGGCGGTTGTTGCCGGTCAATTTGGCGCCGGAAAATACTTACTTTTTGGGCCCCACCCCGAAATGGGCGGTATTAATGAACAGAGTGGTGATTATGACCCTGATGGCGGCAATAATGCCCAGTGGAGCTGGCTTTTAGCTATTC
>CAYGHB010000146.1:0-4890 GCA_964349375.1 uncultured Syntrophomonadaceae bacterium
AACCTTGACCGGCTAAACCGGGAACAGATTAAGTTTGTGACCATCCGCCGCCGCGATTTCCATAAAATAATTACGAAAACCGATATAGCCTAAACTGATGGCCACAAACCAGAGGATTCCAACCAGGGGCCAAAGAAAATGCTGGTAAGCGGGTGCCACATTTTTCCTCTGATAAGCTCTGAGGCGGTTACGCCAGTTTCTGTTTAACCAGAAGGTCATTTTGGCCATTTTTTGCTCCAGATGACTTAATTAAAGGGCAAGGTGAAAGTTGATCAATGGTATCTTCTGCGTCTGCCTTATATCTCCTGCATTTACCAGTCGAAAACCTCTGATCACGCAAATCTGTTAACCCCTCACTGGCATAATTTCTTGTTGATAGCGCTGGGGAATGATGATCAACGACTCATTGTCATCAATAGCTTCATATACCTTTTTTTCACCATATTTCAAAATAGCGGCCATAGCCTGATGTGAAGCTCCGCGATCTCTTTTTCGCAGCGCTTTTATAAGCTCCCTGTTCAAATGCAGAGATTTGTCTGCAGCGTCGGCCAGGGAATAGAAATATTCTGTGAAGAAAGCATAGATAGGCCGGAAAGATTGGAAAATAAGCCGGCTGATAACGTTTCCGGACAGGGTTACTACTTTAAAGTGAATCTCGTAATCGCACTCTGCCAACAAATAAATATTATCAGCGTTATCAGCTTTCAGTTTCAGTTTGCCTTCCAGGTAAGCCAGGTCTTTATCGGTGATCAAGGCCGCCGCTTCAGCGGCTGCAATTGTTTCGGTCTGGTACCTGAATTTAAGGAGCGAATCGAGGGTTTGTCTGTCGATAGCCCGGCGTATCCGCAGTGTCTGCACAAGTGTATCTAAGGATCCGTCGCGATAAAAATCGCGAATATAAGTGCCGCTCTGGGGCAAAGTTTCTACAAAGCCATTTTGCACAAGCATGGCTATTGCTTCCCGAACGGCAAAACGGCCTGCCCCGTATTTTAGCGAAAGTTCCCGTTCCGGGGGCAGCTTTGAGCCGATCGGATAGACTCCGTTAATAATCTCCTTTCTGATTTCCTCAAAAATAAGTGTCGGCAATCCTGGTTTCATATCTAGACCTTCTCTCTCTGACAAGCCCTGTCAGCCAGGCTGCAGCTGAGTCGATCTGCAGCCCTTCAGGCAATATCTGTGCGGTAGCCCGGCTGCTTTAACTGTTTTAGCAGAGTAACCACCCTTGTTATTGACAATTGGTTATACCAAATTGTATAATTGGTATAACCAATTATACAGCAAACCAAGCAGAAAATAAAGGAGGTTGATCATGAACAGGAAAGGCTTGTCAGTACCGTATCTGACGAGGGTTTTTATTGTTGTTATTATAGGGTTGTTTATTGTTTTAACTGCCGGAACTGTCTCGGCAGACGAAGATTTATACCGGGATCTTTCCCGGGCAGCCAGAGACCCCAATTTGGTTTTATTCAATGCCTTAATCGAAAAAGGGCAAACGCTGGATTGGAATGCTGCTGCGGAGGTTGAGTTTGAAGGCAACCTGCGTTTTCTTGAAGCAGGGTATGCTGAAGATGAAGACCAAATCAGCGGTCTATTCCTGGTGCGCCGTCTCGATGGCGAGTTATTCATTTTATCATCACCCGCTGAAAGTGGCGAAGATTATTACAGTGGCCTGCAGGATATGCTGGGAGATAAAATGGTCTTCAAGGGGCTGATTGTCGCTGAAGTGGTAGACGGTGAACAGTATTCCTTCATCCGCTTCACCGAAAAACCAAGCCAGCTGCTTCTCGATCGCATCTTTAAAACATCGGTCATGTTCATGTTCTTCTTTGTGATGCTGGGCATGGGCCTGACGCTCACCGTAAAAGATTTTGTGCTGGTATTTAAAAGTCCCCGGGGTATTGTGATCGGCATCATCCTGCAGTGGATTTTAATGCCACTGCTGGCGCTCACAATGGCCTACCTGCTTGGGTTCTACCACGCATTCCCCTTTATCTACGCCGGCCTGGTCCTGATTTGCGCCTGTCCCGGAGGGGTCACCTCAAACCTGATGACCTACTATGCCAAGGGCGACCTGGCGCTTTCAGTTTCGCTGACCTCGATCTCAACCGTGCTGGCGCTGTTCTTTACACCCCTGATCCTGACCGTCTTTTCGGCTAACATTCCCGATATCAATGTCCCGACAGGATTGATTGTGCAAACCATTATCGGCCTCGTGCTGATCCCGCTGATCCTGGGTATGTCGATCAGGCGCAAATGGCAAAAATTTGCCGAAAAAGCAACGCCCTTCTTTTCCGCACTCGGTGTTTTTGCCCTGCTGATGGTGATCGGGGTGGGCATCATTACCAATGCCGAAAAGTTTGCTGATACAGAACGCTACAGCCTGCTCTTTTATATCATGGTCGTATCCCTTTCGATCCTGGGCATGCTGCTGGCTGTGGGCGTAACGAAACTCTTCCGTCTCGGCAACTATCAGTCGAGAGCGGTTTCCGTCGAAGTGGGTTTGCGTAATTCAACTTTAGCCGTAACCATTGCCCTCTTAATCCAGGACCTGATGGGTGATTTTCACAGCTCCATGTTCGTAACCACCGCCATATACGGCATAACCATGTATATGACCGGGTTCCTGATGATCTACTTTTTCAAAAAGCTGCTGCCCCTTGATACACCCGGCAACGGAGCACCGGAGCAGCTGACCGAAAGATCCTGATAGCAATTGCTGTGAGCTCTGGTCCCGTTAAGGGAGCATCAGAAGACACCTTAGGCTCTACTGATAGCCTGAAAGGAGAAACAAAATGAAAGTAGACAAAATTGAACTATACCATATCTCAATTCCCCTGCCCGAAGCCTTTTACCCTTCCTGGATTCCCGGGTACCCGCAAAAGTTCAATCGCTCCACGCTGCTTAAAATAACCACCGATGATGGTATTACCGGCTACAGCGCTGGAATGGCAATGGAAGAAGAGCGCGAAGGCCTTGGCAGCTTGCTGGGACAGTACCTGATTGGCCAGGAAGTGGAAAAACTTGATGAAGTGGTGCAGCTGCTGCGCGAAGCCTCATACTTAGGCTGGCGCAACAACTGGATTGAGGCGGCTTTCTGGGATATTATCGGCAAAAAGCAAGGCAAGCCAGTCTACGAACTGCTCGGCGGCCACGGTGGCAAACTGGAAGCTTATTGTTCCACCGGTGAAATCCATGACCCTAAAAAACGCGCCGAAGAGGTTCTGGCTCTCAGAGAAATGGGTTTTAAAATAGTAAAACTGAGGGTTCACGATCACGAATTAGAGAAAGATATTGAACAGCTAAAAACAGTGCGCGAAGCGGTAGGCGACACCATTAAACTTGGGGTTGATGCCAACCAGGGCTGGCCGGTAACGATCATCAGCAAGCCACCGATTTGGGATTTAAAAAGGGCGACCGAATTTGCCAAAGCCTGTGAGCATTATGACTTATCCTGGCTTGAAGAACCCCTTGATATGTATGCTTTTGATGAAATGGCCGAACTGCGGCGGGTAACTGATGTGCCAATTGCCGGAGGAGAGCTGACCTCCGAGTGGCACGAGCACCTGATCATGTTTGAAAAGGGATCGCTTGACGTGCACCAGCCGGACGCTGTTTTTTCCGGAATCGACACAGCCGTTAAGGTGATGAAGGAGGCTAAAAAGCGTGGGTTACGCTTTAAACCTCACACCTGGACAAACGGGATCGGCTTTGCCATTAACCTGCAGCTGGCCGCTGCCAGCCCCGACCGAGAACCGATCGAGTTTCCCTATGAGCCTCCGGCCTGGATCCCCCGTTACCGCGATGCCCTGATGCAGGAACATTTTATGATTGATAATGAAGGCTATATCACCCTGCCGGATAAACCGGGCCTGGGCTTCGAAATTGACGAAGACGCGTTAAGCCGCTACGGGCGCAAGTTTTTCGAGATGACCCCCAGGGGGTTGGCCCTGAAAACGATTAAACAAAGAGGCCTTTTTGATGCCTTGAAACTGGCCAAGGCCAAGAAGAAAAAATAAGGAGTAAAGACCCTAAGCATTACTATTGAACCGGATCCTCCCCTCCCTGATCAGGGATGGCTTTGCCATACAGGTCAAGCAAAGCTCATTTTGCTTGACCTGCAGCATCATATCGTCATAAAATGTCAAGGGGACGTCAGACTGTGTGATAATATGTATTTTATCACAAATAAAGGTACACAAAAACTAACATATATGGTATGATCTATCTAAGTAAATAAAGGTCAGCGAGGTGGATTATGCCCTACATAAAAGGAGTCGATCGTCACCAAACAACCCTTTTCCCGGAAAGTATCGAAGACTACATCACAAGCGATAATCCGGTTCGGGTCATTGATGAAGCAAAACTAAGTGACGACTTTCTGAAAATCTAACTGAAAAAGCTGTAGGTTTAATTTTGGTTTCTTTCTCTTACCACCGAGTGAACTTCTTTCCAATCATGCAAACCAAGTTTGCCACTCTTATATTCTTCATACCTCTTATCCAGTTCATTTTTCTGCCACTCCGGCAAGGGCAACATAGATTGGCTTCTGGCAATGGAATCCCATATATCTGCAACAAGTATTAATTTTTCGGACAGTTCCAGTTTGTCAACTTCTTTGATAATCTCATTTGGTCTCATGGAAAAACCTCCTTCAACAAAGAACACTACATTAAATTAGAAATCATTTTATGACTGCTCATTGTAATAATTATAACATGCACCAAACTATCAAATACCAACGCACTAAAGTTTTTATTATCCAAACCTGTACCCCGCCTCGTGGAAAATATAGAGCAAAAACCGCCCGCGGGAGCTGCCTACGTAAATATCATTTAAGGTGCAGGCCTTGCTGCCCACCCTGATTCCGGTTAAGAATACAATATCGGCTTC
>CAYGHB010000147.1:0-4858 GCA_964349375.1 uncultured Syntrophomonadaceae bacterium
CCGTTAACCCGGACCACGATCTTGGGAAAAGTATAATTCATAGCCTTCAATACACTATCCACAGTGAAATCCTCTTCCCATTCGATTTGTTTGCCGTTTACTGTAATCACTCTTAACTGCTCCCTAAGCTTAAAAGTTCAGATATTTATAGGTTCTTTTTCACAACCTCAACGACCTCGGGAAAATCAATTCCCAAATCTTTCAGGTGCTCTAGTTTGGGTACTCCGTTTTCAGTCCAGCCCCGGCGCTTATAAACCACATCGATCAGAGTTTCGTAGCGCTCCTGGCGGTATTTACGCATCGCGGCAACCTTATCTGCCGTGCTCATCCCTTCCGGGTTGATGCCCACATCTTCTTTCAGCTGCTTGTCGTAACGTTCCTGGCGCGATTCGTATTCTTCCTCGGTAACCGGCCCCAGCGCCCGGTAAGGAGCAGCGTCATGCTCCCTTGTTCCAAAACCCATCCTTAAATTAAAGGCCCGCTGGAAATTGTAAACCCGCTCCGACTGGCGAATCATTTCGTCTTTATCGATACTCTTACCGGTTACGGCATTGAAAAGATCGACGTAATTCTGGACATGCTCCGGAATCTTTTCCGGGCTGTCGGAAGTGGCGTTACTTTCCGGAATAATATCATTCCAGGGCAGTTTGCAGAGTCCCATCAGGCCAAACCAGGTTCTGAACATCGGGAAGTAGTGTAAAGCCTCTGCTTTCTTTTCAAAAGTAGGAAGCTGGTTATTGACCATATCCATGAAGATCAGCCACGCTTCGTCGTGCTGTGGCCCTTTATTAGTAAGAGCATATCCGCCCTGCTGGGCTAGTGATTCCTTCGCCTGATACTGCGAGTATTCAAGCCCCTTATTTTCCATCCCGATATCCTGCATAAAAGCAGGGTCACCGCCGTACTCCTCGGTAAAGATTTTCTTCAACCGGCGCACACCCTGGCCGGCAATCTTTCCAAAACCACGGCCCTGGCCCATCTGGTGAATCAGCTCCATCGCCGCCTCGGCATTGCCAAAGTTTAGCTCCAGGCCACCGGTGATCTCCTTGTTTAAGATCCCTTTTTCGTAACATTCCATTATGAAAGCAATGATCGTGCCCGTCGAAATAGTATCAATGCCATAAGTATCACAGTAAAAATTAGCCTCAATCACATAATCGGCATCAAAAATACCACAGTTGGCGCCCAGGCCGGCAGCATTTTCATATTCAGGTCCGTCTACGAGCACTTTTTCGCCTTTAAAAGGACCGGTCTTCGGCACATAGTCATCCACAGCCTTGCAGCAGGAGAGAGCACAACCAACCCAGCAGCCGTCAGGCATCTTCTGGGTAAAACGACTGCGCAGCACCTCTGTCGATATGCCGACTGCATCCTTGTGCGAACCATATTTGAAGTTGTGCACCGGAAGCAGGTC
Organism: uncultured Syntrophomonadaceae bacterium; assembly: GCA_964349375.1. Taxonomy (GTDB): domain Bacteria; phylum Bacillota; class Dethiobacteria; order DTU022; family DTU022; genus UBA993. The sequence goes on from CAYGHB010000147.1 coordinate 1,415, forward strand.
GTAATCGTTCATCGGCGTCATCAGGTTGGCGGTGCCGATCTGCCGCATCCGGAACTGGGTATCGTCAAATTTGTTAATTTCCCTGGTGATCTTTACCCCGGTTTTAGCAATCAGAGCCGGATCAGCAGGGTTGTTGCTTTTTCCGCTTAAACTTGAGAACTTAACCACCAGGGCCGCCAGCTTTTTATCGCGGAAGACGGTGCCGATACCACCGCGCCCCGCCTGCTTCATTCTGGCCGCTTTGCGCCGTAAATCATAAAAAGAGAAATTCAGAATGCCTACCCGGGTATGTTCTGCCCCGCTGCCGCTTGAAACCACGGAAACATTTTTTTTATCCTGCTCAGATTCGGCCATCATTTCTGTAAGTTGTTCGCTCAGCAGGTGACTGGCTGAGGGGTCAAGATTCACCTCTTCAATAGTCACCTTGCCCTGATCTCCGTCGATAAAGACAACTACATCTTTATCGGCCTTACCCTGAATCTCTAAGGCATCCCAGCCTGAAAACTTAAAATAGGGGCCGAAAAAGCCGCCCACGTTGCTGTCCATTATCGAGTTTGTTAAAGGTGAAAGGGTAACGACCAGTGATTTTCCGGAACCAGGGTACTGGGTAATACCGGCAATCGGGCCGGGCGAGATGACAATTTCGTTCTCCGGGTCGTTCCACTTGGTTTCTGGTTTAATGGCATTCCACAAATACCAAAGACCAAAGCCTTTGCCGCCAATAAAAATATCTTTCATCTGCTGGGTAACATCTTTTGCTTCAATTTTATGATTTGAAAGGTTAACATAGAGAGTTTTACCGGCGTATCCCCGCTTAATCGGCGCCGGTTCGTAGTTATACTCGGCTAAAACTTTGCGCGATGCGCGCATTTTTTCAACTACTTCAGACATTAAAGAACCTCCTTTATTTAAGCGATCTGAATGGCTGCTTAGATATCATACTTCCTGCATGAAAATCGCTTCCGTCGGGCACTCTTTAGTGCAGCGCGCGCAGGAGATGCATTTAAAAGGCGCGGTCAAATCTTCATGCCAGAACATCGTCCCTGTCGGGCAGACTCCCACACAGTTGAAACAACCAATACAGAGCTTTTTGTTTATAACCACAACTCCGCTTTTAGATTTCTTGATCGCCAGTACGGGGCAAACTTCAATACAATCGCCACACTGGTTGCAAACATGTATAGCGGCGCCCTGGTTATCAGGAAGATCTTCCACCTGAATCGCCGATTTTAAGCGATTGTCTTCTTTAAAATAGAAAGTGGAGCAAGTAGTTTCACAAGCCCCGCAAAGCGTGCACTCTTTTACATTGGTCCCGACAATTTTCAAGAAATACACCTCCAAATGATTGCTGTTAATACCCAAATTATAAAAATTATAATGTTTCTAATACATTTTCTATTATAGCATATCGATGGATGACGATCTATAAAACCAGGCCGGCATGTGTAAGTTTTATTTTTACTTTTCAGCCAGTTTTCTGGTCAGCGCCTCAGAGGCCGCAGTTACCGAAAGCCCCGCTTTACCGGTGCAGCAGATTGCCGCCGGCATTAAGCGGCCAACCTGATCCTGGGCGGTAATCGTCTGATCAAGCGGGATAACCTGGTCAAAACCGGCCAAAGCCATATCAGCTGAAGCAATCGCATTCATTCCGGCTAATATATTCTTCCCGAGGCAGGGCACCTCCACCCGGTTGGCCACGGGATCGCAGGCCAGACCGATCGTGTTCTGCATGGCCAGCGAAGCCGCGCTCAAGGCTTGTCTACTGTCTCCGCCTGCAAGCTGTACCAGGGCGGCGGCAGCCATTCCCGAGCCGGAGCCGCATTCGGCCTGGCAGCCGCATTCTTCAGCGGCAAAAGTGCTGTGCGAGACTATAAAGACGCCAATTAAACCGGCAGCTAAAAGGCCCCTGGCAATCTCATCTTCGGTAAGCGAAAGCTCATCAGCTACCGCCAGCAGGGTTCCCGGTAAACCGGCACAGGATCCGGCAGTCGGCGCAGCCACAATAACCCCCATGGAACTCTTCGTCTCCATGATCGCCGTGATATAAGTGATCACCCGCCTGTTAAGCTTGCCGCCGACCAATGTACCGCGGTAGTTATTCAGCTGCGCAGCCTGGGCCCCTAAAATTCGGTCTTCGTAATCCGTCCCGGCCAGGCCTTCCTCAACAGCTCCGCGCATCACCCGCACCAGGTGGCGGGCCATCTCTAAAACCGCTGCCTCGTCAAGACCGCTGCGGGCGCTTTCGTAGCTGATCGCCAGATCAGCGAGCGATTTATGGCGGTAGAGATCATTATCAGTGATCTCCGTTGCGCTTAAAAACGGTACAGCTATCTCTTTGCGCGATTGCACTGGCAGGACCGGTTCGAGACTGACAACTCTGGACGGTTTGTTGTTGTTTATTGTAATTGCTGCCAGATCTTCTTCAGAAAAGGGTTTGCTGCTTTTAATAACGATCAGCCAGTATTCATCAGCCCTGCTGGTTAATACTTCATCTGCAGCATCAAGAGGGGCATCAAACGCATGAGTGTTGACTTCCGACTGATCGAATACTTCTCCTTCGAAAAAGAACAGCGTTTCAAAAAAATCGCCTTTGATCGACGTAACAGCTCCATTGATCTCCTGCAGTTCAATCATCCCGCCGCCGGTTGAAACAAAGGTAAAGCGGTCTTCGCGGCCTTCATCATCGAATACTATTACTTTATATGTGTTGGGATGCTCTGCCGGATAATCAGTTATCCTAAACTCGACTGCTAATCCTGCTTCCGGCGCAATCTTCAAAGCCTCAGTCAAACGGGGATCGGCTGTATCCATCCCCAAAAGACCGCCTACCAGCCCGATATCGGAACCCTGGCTGCTGTATGTGGCGGCCAGTGAACCCTGCGGATGGAATTCGATAACAGCTTTTTTGATCCGGCCACTGTAAAACTGGTGCAGCAGCTTTCCGATCCTTACCGAGGCTGCCGTATGCGAACTTGAGGGGCCCCGCATAACGGGGCCGATTACATCGTTAAAGATACTGGGCGGTAATTTATCCAATCGGAACAGCCTCCTCGCGCGATGGCTCTAATCGAGCTTGATGCCCAGACCCTGCTGAAGCGCCTTGTGGTAAATGCTCTCCGCTACAGTCAGATCAAAGAGGGCCATCCCTACAGTTTTATAAAGGGATGTTTCGCCATCTTTACGCGGCGCAGGGTTGCCCTTGATATACTGACCAAAGGGGGTGATCTTATCTTTACTGATCCACCCTTTTTCCAGGGGAGTGATCAGGTCTCCCGATTCTTCCAAACCATGCTCGGTGTCAATTAAGACCTGATCGAGCAACGCATAAAGAGCCTTGGGAAGCTCGCGCATTTCAGGTTTGTAGGAACCGATAGACACATAGCTCTTATTGCGCAGCAGCTCCTTTTGATCGGGCAGCACAGGGCTGGTAGCCGGAGTTGCCGT
>CAYGHB010000148.1:0-2813 GCA_964349375.1 uncultured Syntrophomonadaceae bacterium
ATGACCTTCTTGATTTGGCTCAGATCGAAAATGAGAAAGGTTTTGTGAAAAAAGAAACGGTTGATTTAAAGAAAATGATTGAGGAAGCAGTTACCAGGGTGGAGTTATTGCGTGAGCAGCAGCAGGTGCAAATCGAATGTCTGTTTGCTGCTGAAAATCTTACGGTAAGCGGTAATTACGAATGGTTATGCCAGGCCTTGATCAACATCCTTGAAAATAGCATCAGGCATGGTAAAAGTGGTGGGACTATTAAGATTCGCCTCAGCAGAAATCAGGCCGGTGCGGTGCTCAAAGTCTGCGATGATGGCCCGGGTATTCCTGAAGCGGATCTGCCTTACATTTTTGAACGCTTTTACCGGGTCGATAAAGCCAGAACGCGTAAAAGCGGCGGTACCGGCCTTGGGTTATCGATTGTTAAACATATTCTGGAAGCACATGATGCGCAGTATAAGATTGACAGCAAAGAAGGCGAAGGAATTGTTTTTTCCTTCACCCTACCGCTGATCGGTTAATTTAACCTGTCAGTTGAGCAGTTGAATATTTCGGGCAATACCATCCTTCTAAGATTTAACTTCCATTTAACATTAAGTTAACATCAAATTCCTTCTCTTTTAACCTTCGTCTTTTATGATTAGCAAGGTTAAATATTTTGTTCAGGAGGTTTCAGATGAAACAGAAAAGGTGGTTGACTTTAGTAGGATTGGCTTTGCTGGTTTTAGTATTACTGGTGACCGGCTGTGGTCAGTCAGCAGCGCCTGTGGAAACACCGGCAGATGAAGAAGAGGTTGTAGAAGAAGTTAAGGAACCAGCATCGATCATGATCGCAGGCTCCGACTCAGAAGTTAACCTGGTAACCAGGTTGGCTGAAGAGTATATGAACGCTAATTCTCATGTGGCCATTGCTATAACCGGTGGTGGTTCAGGAGTGGGCATCTCTTCCCTGATCGACGGCGATATTGATATCGCAAATTCATCGCGGCCGATGAAAGAAGCTGAAGAAGCAGATCTGAAAGCGAAGCAGGGGCAGGATACTTTTGCTGTTCGTTTTGCTACAGACGGAGTGGCGGTTGTTATTAACAAAGACAACCCTGTCGCAGAGCTAACTGTTGATCAAATCGGCGCTATCTACCGCGGCGAGATTACCAACTGGTCCGAAGTTGGCGGTGAAAATTTAGACATTACCCTTTATGGCCGCCAGAGTACATCCGGTACTTACGTTTTCTTCATGGAAAAAGTAGTCCAGGCAGATTACTCACCGGAAATGCGCAACCTGGCCGGCACTTCTGATATTGTTGAAGCGGTAACCAGCGACCTTGGTGGAATCGGTTACGCCGCTATCGGCTATGCTACCAAAGAAGGAATCAAGGCTGTTAAAGTTTCCGCAGATGAAACTTCGGAAGCTTTTGACCCGACTATTCTAGAAAACGTTACCAGTGGAAACTATCCGTTAACCCGTCCGCTCTATCAGTTTGTGATTGGCAAGCCAAGCGGCGCTATTCTCGATTTTCTGCTCTTCGTAGTTAGCGAAGCGGGACAGCAGTTGGTTCTTGAGGAAGGTTTCTATCCGATTACCAGTGCTGATGTGGACTTCAACAAAAAAGCGCTACAGTAGCCGTTGGCTGTAATTGCGAACTGTTAAACCAACAGACCCCTCTTAAAGCCCTGCAACCCACTGCTAAACTGCACGGTGGGTTGCAGGGCGCTTGAAATTGAAGCTTTTTGCTGTTAAGGCAACAGGTAAGAAGGAGGTTTACTTTTGCGCTCCCGAACGGAAATTATTATGCAAGTAATCTTTTGGGCGAGCGGCATTGCCATCATTCTATTTTTAGCGGGGATCTTACTTACCCTGCTTTCAAATAGTCTTCCTGCTCTGGGTGAAGTAGGCTTATTGAATTTCTTCAGACCTGGGCTCTGGCGGCCCGGCGCTTTTGGCGAGCCGACTTACAGTATTAACAACTTTATAATCGGTACTTTTATGGTTACCATGGGTGCTTTAGCTTTTGCTGTTCCCTTAGGGGTTGCTGCTGCGGCTTACCTTTCAGAAATCGCCTCGCCCTGGGAAAGAGAACTGTTTAAACCTATCGTCGAGGTTTTGGCCGGTATTCCATCGGTTGTACTGGGTTTTATCGGTCTGGTGGTCTTGGCTCCGATTATTGCCAGGATATTTGGAATCCCGAGCGGAATTAATGCCCTGAACGGAGCGATCCTGGTCGGCATTATGGCTTTGCCGACAATTATCACCCTGGCTGAAGATGCGATCACAGCAGTTCCCAAAGAGTATCGTCATGCTTCTCTGGCCCTGGGAGGAACCCGCTGGCAAACTATCTGGAAAGTTACCGTACCGGCAGCTTTTTCAGGTATAATTGCTGCTTCTATGCTCGGCATGGGGCGGGCGATCGGTGAAACGATGACGGTGTTGATGGTAACTGGTAATATGATTGCCCGTCCTTCCTCATTTCTCGATTCAACAAGAACTTTAAGTGCAAATATTGCCATTGATATCGGCGATGTTGTTTCTAATTCTGTTCACTTTCACGCCCTCTTTTTTGTTGGTTTGGTTCTCTTTGTCATAACCTTTATTGTTAATTTGCTGGCCGATATTCTTATTCAGCGTAAGCCGGAGGTGAACAAATGAAAAAGGGCAAAGATAAAAATAATCATTCGGAATTCAGTGGTTTTGAAAAACTGGGGTACTGGATCCTGCGCTTCTCACTCCTGCTGGTCCTTTTTATTCTTAGTTATATTATCTACGACATCTTTACCAAAGGGATCGGCGTTATTAACTGGGAATTCTTAACTGCTGCGCCCCGGGT
>CAYGHB010000148.1:2913-4852 GCA_964349375.1 uncultured Syntrophomonadaceae bacterium
TTACCAAAGGGATCGGCGTTATTAACTGGGAATTCTTAACTGCTGCGCCCCGGGTTGGCATGACACAGGGGGGTATCTTCCCGGCGATTGTCGGCACCCTCTATGTAACCATGATCACGGTTGCCTTTGCCGTTCCGCTCGGGGTAGCCGCTGCCATCTACTTAAACGAGTATGCCATTCAGGGCCGCTTTACCAGGCTGGTCAGGATGTCTTTAAGGAACCTGGCCGGGATACCGTCAATTGTATTTGGGCTATTTGGGATGGCAGTATTTGTAAAGCTTTTTGGTTTTGGACCTTCGCTGCTAGCTGCCGGTATCACTTTAGGTTTGCTTACTCTTCCTGTAACAGTGACGGCTGCAGAAGAAGCTTTAATAACAGTACCCAGATCATACAGGGCTGGTTCGTTTGCTTTGGGAGCAAACCGCTGGCAGGTCGTGCGAACCGTGGTACTGCCGCGGGCAATCCCCGGAATCCTGACCGGGACCATCTTGGGCCTGGCCAGGGCAGCCGGTGAAACAGCGCCGATTTTGGCCACCGGGGCAGCATTTTTTCTGCCTGCTTTGCCTGATTCAATTAAAAGCCAGTTTATGGCTTTGCCCTACCACCTGTTCATCATGTCAACTCAGCACCATGCCCTGGCTGTGGTCAGGCCGATAGCTTATGGCACAGCCCTGGTTCTGGTAACCCTGGTTTGCTTGCTTAATCTTGCGGCAGTCCTCTTGCGTAAGCGCTACCGGGATCGAGTGGCACGGGGGCTTTAAAAAAAGGAGAAAATATTGGCGACATACTATAAATGGTTTGGGAAAGCAGGTCTCATCTTAATCAAGGAAAGGAGCATTTCGAGGTTCTCTTCATCATGAACCTTTATAAAAGATGCAAATACTAAAAGGTTTTAACAACAGGATCAGTGAAGCCCAAAGCAGCGGTAACCTGTCGGATCAGCCCGAACAGCGGCAAAATACAAATGGCAGCTGCGAGGTTAAAGTAGAAAAGCTCAATTTTTACTATGGCAATAAACAGGCTTTGTTTAACGTAGATCTGGAAGTTAAAGAAAAGGGAGTTGCCGCCCTGATCGGTCCGTCGGGTTGCGGCAAATCGACTTTTTTGCGGGTCCTTAACCGCATGAATGACCTGATTCCCGGAACGAGTCTTGAAGGCCGGGTTACCATTCACGGCGAGGATATTTATGACCGATCAATGAATGTTGTTGAACTGCGCAAAAAAGTGGGCATGGTTTTTCAGCAGCCCAATCCCTTTCCGAAAAGCATTTATGATAATATTGCTTACGGACCGCGAATACACGGCTTAAAAAACAAGGAAAAGCTGAACCAGATTGTGGAGGAAAGTCTTAAAGGTGGGGCTTTATGGGACGAGGTAAAAGATCGTCTTCACGAGCCGGCCTTGGCCCTCTCTGGCGGACAGCAGCAACGGTTATGCATCGCCCGGGCCCTGGCTGTACAGCCCCGGATTCTCCTGATGGATGAACCAACTTCCGCTATTGACCCCATTGCCACCCAGCGCATTGAAGACCTGGTGCGGGAACTTTGCAAGAATTATACGATCATCATAGTAACTCACAATATGCAGCAGGCGGCCCGTATTTCAGATTTTACCGGGTTTTTCCTTCAGGGTGAAATGCTGGAATGGGGTAAAACTTCGCAAATTTTCACGAAACCGGTTGATCAGCGCACAGAAGACTACATTACCGGTCGGTTTGGTTAAAGTATTTACGAGAGGAGATTAATATCGTGACAGAAGGCATGGAGTTTACAGAGCGTAAAGTGGTATTTGAAGCAAAGATGAAAACCCTTCAGGACAAATTACAGTATATGGGCAGTTTGGTTGAAGCTTCAATAGCCCGAACTATAGAAGCGCTAAAAACACAGAATCTTGAGCTGGCTCAGGCTGTGATCGATGGCGATGATCTGATCGATGATCT
>CAYGHB010000149.1:0-2265 GCA_964349375.1 uncultured Syntrophomonadaceae bacterium
AGCGCGCTCAATATTATCAAGCACCGGCAGCAGCCGGTTCAGGAAATCATAAAGAGCATAGTCCCTGGCTTCAGCCTGCTCCATCTTACCAATCCGGCGCAGGTTATCAAGATCAGCCTGTTTGCGCATAATCCTATCAAGCAGCTCGGCCTTCTCTTTTTCCCACTCCAGCCTTGCCGCTTCCAGCTCGCTCAACTCTTTGCCTGCTTCCGGCGGCTGATCTGTCTCCTGATCCAGGCTGGCGGCTTCCTGGGTTTTAGCCTTTAGCTCCTGCTCGCCAGCAGCTGTTTCTGCCTCATTGTCTCGCTTTTTTGCTGTCATCTAAAACTTCACCTGCAGACCTTAAATATTTTAAGCGGCCTTAACCGGGCCGGCTTAAGAGCTTAAACTGTGATTAAGATGGTCAACCAGACGGCGCATGATGCTAATCACCTTGCTGTAATCCATCCGGGTCGGGCCAAGCACTCCGACTGTGCCTAAAGTTTTATCATGAATCTTGTAAGTTCCGGTAATCAGGGTGCACTCCTTGATATCCTCACATTCATTTTCAGCGCCGATCTTGATTACAAAATCATCTTCGCTGGATGTATCCTCCAATATTTTAAAAAGCAGCGGTTCCTGCTCAAAGAGGTTGAGCATCCGGCGAATCTTATCCACATCTTTAAATTCCGGCTGGTTCAATATATTAGTTGTTCCACCTAAAAATACACGAATCTGCTGTTCTTCTTTAAGGCTTTCTTCCAAAAGGATGAAAGCCTGCTCCAGGATCTCCAGGCGACGGAAAAGATCGCGCTTCAGCTCATTAATGAGCGATGTGGTTACCTGGTCTATGGTCAGTCCGTAGAGCTTCTGGTTCAAGTAAGAAACCACCTGCTGCAGCTCGGCCTGACTTAAATGCTGCTTCATGTCGATCACCTTGTTTTTAATGTAGCCCGTATCGGTAATCAACACCACCAGGCCGCGCGATTCATCAAGCGGCAGAATGCGCATCTGGCGAAAAGCGCTTTTCTTAAACTGCGGCCCCATAATCAGCGATGTCTGGTTGGTGGCCGCCGAAAGCACCTTGGCAGAATTAACGATAATCTGTTCAATTTCGCGCATCTTTTCTGTGCTGAGCGAGCTGGTCAGGGCCTGCTCCTCGGCAAAGCTCAGATCATCTTTTTCCATCAGGTAATCAACGTAGTAACGGTAACCCAATTGCGATGGAACTCTTCCGGCAGAGGTATGCGGCTGGGCCAGATAGCCCATCTCCTCCAAATCAGCCATCTCGTTGCGGATGGTGGCTGAGCTTAAGCCCATCCGGTAAGAGCGGGCCACTGTCCGCGAGCCTACCGGTTCAGCAGTTTTAATATAGTTAACGACTACAGCCTTTAATATCAGTTTTTTGCGTTCATTTAGCACTGCTGTCATTATAAAAACCCCCGTTTTCAGATCTTAGCACTCTAAAAGGCCGAGTGCTAACATCAGGATAAAAATAACATCCCGGCGGGGGGTTTGTCAAGTTTAGCAGGGTAAAAGATCATAAAAAAAGTTTAAGCTGACTCAGCGTTGCCCTTTCCACTGCGGAAATTCTCAATAGCATTATGCAGAGCATCAGCTGCCAGGTTGGAACAGTGCAGCTTCAGCGGCGGTAAACCACCCAGTTCGTCAGCCACTTGCCGGTTATTAATCTGCATGGCCTCGTCAAGAGTTTTACCTTTGACCATCTCGGTCAGCATGCTGCTGCTGGCGATCGCCGCTCCACAGCCATAGGTTTGAAAACGAACATCCTCGATGCGGTCATTCTTGATTTTTAAATAAATTTTCATCGTATCGCCGCATTTAAAACTGCCGTTTTCGCCAATCGCGTCTGCATCAGGCAGCTCTCCCACATTGCGGGGGTTGCTAAAGTGCTCTACTACTTTCTCATTGTACATTTAGTTACTGCTCCTCTCTAGTGCCTTAAGCATGGTAAGTGGGGGAGATCCGGCGCAGTTTATCGACAACACGCGGAACAACCTCTAGCAGGTAATCAACATCTTCATCCGAGTTTCCCCTTCCCAAGCTAAAACGGATCGAACCATGGGCGGTTGGATGATCAAGCCCGATCGCTGATAAAACATGCGACGGGTCAAGTGAGCCTGATGAGCAGGCCGAACCGCTGGAGGCAGCGATACCTTCCAGATCTAAACTTAAAAGCACCGCTTCGCCTTCGATATGTTTAAAACTAACATTAACATTATTAGGTAAGCGTTCTTCGGGATGACCGTTTAAAATGGTTTCTTT
>CAYGHB010000149.1:2365-4845 GCA_964349375.1 uncultured Syntrophomonadaceae bacterium
GTAACCCGGTGTCCTTCAGCGGCCAGTTCGCTGCAAACATCGAGAACAGCGTGATGTTCAATGCTGCTGGTGATAATATGACCCGGCTTGCCACGCTTCTTCGCTGCACCGCGCAGGGCAATGTTATTTGATTCAGTACCACCGGCTGTAAAATAAATCTCCCCGGGTTCAGCGCCAAGGGCTTGCGCTGTTTTTTCCCTGGCCTCTTCAAGGGCCCGGCGCACGGTCCTTCCCTGTGCATGAACACTGGAAGGGTTGCCAAAGAGTTCGCGGTAAAAAGGAAGCATTGCCTCGACTACCTCTTCCCGCACCGGCGTGGTTGCGCTGTGATCCATGTACACTGTTCTTTTGTTCATCAGTAGTTTTACCTCCCTGCCCTATTGCTTCTTCTCTACGGTTATCTCCATCAGTTCATCCAGGGTAACTTCATCCAGGACATCATTGATCCGGTCGCGCAGCCTTTCCCAAACCTGCCTGGTCAGGCAGGCACCCCGGCGATGGCAGCAGGTGTCATCGTCACCTTCGGCCAGGCAGTTAATCGGTGTAATCGGCCCTTCCACCGCCCGCACAATGTCACCGACCCTGATCTCCTCCGGTGGGCGCAACAGCCTGTAACCTCCGCGAGAACCACGCATACTGGTCACCAGGCCCGCTCTTTTTAAATCGGGAAAGATCTGTTCGAGAAATTTAAGCGAGATCTGCTCCTGTTCAGCTATTTCGCGTAATGGTAAGGGTTCACCCTGATGGTAAATCGCCAGGACAGCCATAGCCCTTACTCCGTATTCAACTTTTGCCGATAGTCTCATCTGGAAACCTGCTTTCGGGTTAATCCCGACTGATTAACTCGGGTATTGCCCAAGATAAAGAATAGCACCAGATTCAGGCACTGTCAACAAAAAATTGTTTTGAAATTATACATTGAAAGATGGCAATTAGAGCACTTCTAAAAACAGAGTAAGCTGAATAATAAATGATCAAAGAAGACACATTGGCATAGCGAAGTTAGCTTTAACATTAAATAAAGATCTTAAGCGGAAGTAAGACTGCTCAAAGATTGGCAAACAAAAAGCTGGCACAGATAAGCCGGCTGCTAATTGTCGGAATAATGTTTATCAGGTTAAATTTTTAACTACCCTGTATCTTTACCACGTTTGCTGCCTGGGGGCCACGGTTACCTTCCACAATCTCAAACTCAACAGCCTGGCCTTCGTCCAGTGTTTTAAAGCCTTCCCCCTGGATTTCGGAATAATGCACAAAAACATCTTTACCTTCCTCAACCTCAATGAAGCCGTACCCCTTTTCAGGGTTAAACCATTTAACCTTGCCCTGCATAAAACAGTTACCTCCTGAGTGTATTCCTCATGTGCAAAGGATGATAGTGTATAGACATTACCACAATTTTGACTGTAAAGCAAGAATAATTGAGATTTTCAGCCTTATTATTTTCCTACTTTTATAGCACTTTTATAGCGGCCGCATCCGGCTGCTATGAGTTGACAAATTCCTGGTTTACCGATTGAATGAAATAAAAGCAGGCAAACTGTTGGAGGGTAATCAGCAATGCTAAAAGGTATTGGTGTTGACCTGGTATCGATTGAGCGGGTCGGGCGCGTCTTTGATCGCTACCCGGAAAAATTTTTGCAGCGGGTCTTTGCAGCAGCAGAAATCAGGGAAATAGCTCAGGTGCCTCTCTCCCCTGCCTCACTGGCTGCCCGCTTTGCCGCCAAGGAGGCGGTACTCAAAGCACTCGGCTGCGGGATCGGGCCGGTCGGTTTATCCGAAGTGGAGATCGTCAGGAAAGCCGGTCAAAAACCGACTGTAAAGCTGCACGGCGAAGCTTATCGCCTCGCCGCTGAGCAGGGAATCAGCGGCATTGAGCTTTCTTTAACCCATGAGCCGCCTTTTGCCTGTGCTATTGCCGCCGCTTTCTAAGAGATTTCAAGTTTTCTGTAAAAAGTGGTCCATCAGGCGGAAGCCCTGTTCAAAGTGTATGCCTGTGACCGCTGCGCCGACCTCGTCAAAAGACCCTTCCGCATTATTCATTTGCCCGCTGCTGCGGTAAATAGCAAAGGGTACCGGATCGCGTGTGTGGGTTCCCAAGGCCAAAGGCGTAGCATGGTCGGTAATTAGCAGGATCGAAAACTCAATCCCCCTGGTTTCAAGTTCCTCTTTCAAAACTTTAACAACTTCCCGGTCGATCATCTCAATCGCCTTGATTTTATTTTCCATCTCAAAGCGGTGCGAGCACTCATCAGGCGCTTCTACGTGCAGATATACAAAGTCATCCCCGCTGTCAAAAGCCGTAAGCGCCGCTTCGACTTCACCTTTAAGATTGGTATCAATGTAACCGGTCGCGCCTTTAACTTCAGCCTTTTTTAAGCCGGCCAGCTGGCCGAGCCCCTTCACCAAGTCCACGGCAGAAACCACTGTTCCCTCTAAACCATACTTCTCCTGAAATGTAGGGATCAGCGGCTTACGGC
>CAYGHB010000150.1:0-4843 GCA_964349375.1 uncultured Syntrophomonadaceae bacterium
TTTCACTTATTTTAGCTTAAAGAATGGCGGTTGACAATTATAAAAGGTGAAAGCAGGCTTTAAAATTCGGGGTTGATGAAACTGGGTTGGCGGTAAAACCGTCCCAGGGCCGGGTAACCGGCAGGTGGCGACCAGGTTTCACCGTTTACCAGGATCTCTGCCCTTTGTACCCGACTGTTCCTAAAAACCGTCATGAAGATCGAATCCAGGAGAAGGGTCAGCTGCTGGATCTCTTTTTCTCCTGCTTCTTCTGAAAACATCTCTTTAAAAGAGCGGTTAAAATTAAGCTGCAGCTGTTCATTAGACTCTTTCAGCTCCATTACGGCTAAATCAGCAGGAATGATCTGGAGAGTGTTGCGGGCTGACCGCAAAACCTGCCCGAGCAACTCCTTCAGATCAGCTTCAGCCAGTTCGCTTTCGGCCGTCTCCTGAATGGCTAAATAGTATCGATTACCGCTGAAAGAAGGTAGATAAAGCGGTTTTTGCCATCGGTGAGCTTTCACCGGCTGTTCGATAACCAACTGTCCAAACTGCTCAAGCAGTTCCCCGTCGCTAAGCAACAGGATCTCTTCCACACCAGGGCTGGCGCTAACAGTATAAATCAGAGAATTGAAGGCACTCAGGCTTTGGGCATCACCATTAATGTTTAAAAATTCAGGAGAAAGCTCCAGGGTCAGCCTGCCGGTGGACGGCTCATAAACAGCTGTGATTCGGGCCTCTTTATCGGAGATAGTTCGGTAGAGGGCACTGCCTCTGGCCGGACCGCGTACCAGCTCATCCAGCGCTGCCTGCAGAGGATTGTCAGTCAGGCTGACCGCCCGGGTTACCGGGACAAGGTTTCCGCTTTCATCATTAAAAAATAACGTGACTCTTGTTTCACCGGCAACTATCCCGGCGGATACCGGACGGTACAGAGGCCCGGTAGCAGCACCGTTTCCGTTAACCGTGATCAGCGTCCTTAAATCTACCAGGTCTATATAGCCATCATCTCCGCCGAGCACGACCAGGGTCGGGTGTCCCGAAATAATCAAATGTTCAACCCGCATGGCAACTTCCCAATTGTTGATTTCCTGGCCATCATGATCAAAAATCTTCATCTGCGTGTAATCTTCCTTGTAATGACGCCAGGAACTGGTCACTATATGCCTGCCATCTGCAGTGAAGGCAAAAAGCGATCCGTCTTCAATGTTATTCATCCAGAGCAGGTCTTCAGCTAAATCAAAATAGAATAAGTTATCGCCGATCTCTTCCCGGATGCCGTATACCAAAACCCGGTTATAGTTCTGGGGATTGAACAACACAGTTAGCGGCTCAATAGGCAGCGTTGTACTCCACAGTTCGTAACCAAGCGCATCATAAACAATCAGGTGGCGATCCTGTATGGCGGTGATCCGGCTGCCATGCCTGGAAACAGCGGCCAGCTTCTGGTTTTCTTTTGCCCAAAGCTCCCGACCGTCAAGGCTTACTGCATAAATCTGAGGCTGATCCTGTTCAAGCGCTGTGTAGTAAAGGTTGGTCTGCTCTAAATATTCACTGGACAAGAAAAGGTTTAAAACCTGGCCGGTTTCGATTGTCCATTGCAGCTCTCCCGCCTGGCTGTATAACTCCAGATACTGATAACCCTGTGCCTCATTTGAACGAACTGCGGCAATCCAGGCCCCGTTGGGAGAAATCGCCAATAGCTCAACCGGGTCGCCTTCATCATCCCAGGAAAATTGCTGGTCGGCTGTTGTAAAATGCAACCCTCCGCCGGTAGTACCAACAGCAACGTAATTACCACAGGAAGAGAGTTTCGCCTGCAGCGGCGCGGTGGCAAAGATTTTATCCCAAAGCAGTTTGCGTTCGCGATCAAGCAAGCTGACTTTGTTATTGTCGGCGCTAAACAGGATAGCGGTCAGGTTATGGTCGATGCTCAGATCGTAGAGATTAACGCCAGTAAACCAGAGATCGTAAAGATCCCCTGATGCACTCTGCGTCAGAGGGTCGACCGGTATACTCCTGCCTTCAACAGCAGGAAGAAGCTGCAGGGAAAAGAGTGTCAATCCGGCCAGAATAAAGAGCCCGGCCAGAAACACAATATAATAATAGGGTTGAACCCGCTTCATTCATTTCACCTCCGCCAAAAGGCAAGAGCAAGACAATTTTAACACAGTAGAAACCAGGGTTATTAAGAAACTGTTTATAAATAATTAAGATTCGATAACATCTAGCTCGCGAATCAGGGGTAAGGCAAACATGAAACGGCTTCCCGCACCTTCTTCGCTTTCTACCCAAACTCTGCCGCCGTGTTTGGCGATAATTTCACTGACTATAGCCAGTCCCAGGCCGGTACCGCCACCTTCCCTTGATCGGGCCTGGTCTACCCTGTAGAACCTCTCAAAAATGAAGCTTAAATCTTCTTCCGGTATTCCGCAACCTGTATCCGCGATCGAGGTCACAACCTCATTTTCCAGCGGCTCAAGAGTTACTGTAATTGTCCCACCCGGTGGGGTATAGTTGTGGGCATTATCAAGCAGGTTACCGATAACCTGGCGCAGCTGCAGGGGGGCGCCGCTGATGATCAGCTCTTCTGCCGGGATGTTATCAAGCAGTTCGAGGCCGGCCTGGGCAAAGCGAAACTGGTTTTCGCCAATTACTTCCTGCAAAAACTCGCTTAAGTTGATATCCTGATGCTCAATATTATTTTTTTCAAGCTTTGAGAGTTCAAGCAAGTCGTTAACCAGGGCAATCAGGCGTTCCAGCTCTCCATCAAGATCCTCAGTAAATTCTTTGCGCTGCTCCGGCTCCATTTCATGTTCTTTCAAAGCTTTAGTCAATAGGCTCATGGTCGTAAGAGGGGTTCTGACCTCATGGGCAACATCGGCTGCAAATTTTTTCAGGTTACTGGTATAAAAATTTAGTTTGCGGGCCATTACATTGAACTGCTCGGCAAGGCGGCCGATTTCATCTCCGGAGGATACTCCAATTTGCTGCTCCAGTTTTCCGTCAGCCATCTTCTTTACAGCCAGGGTTAACTCCTCCAGCGGCCCGGTAAAACGGCGGGCCAAGAGAATCGATCCGCCACCGACAATAGCCATCGCAAGCAGGGTGGCCAAAAACAGGTACCTGCGGATATCAAAAAGGGTCCGGTAAACTTCCTCCAATGAGGCCGAAAGAAAGACCGTTCCGGTCAGGTTGTCATCGGCATCTTCCACTGGTACTGCCATTTGCATCACATCATGCCCGATCGTATCACTATAGACAATACTATAGCTGGCCTCCCCACCCAGGGCTATGCTCAAGTCCTCTTGATCCAGGATCTGGTTGAGCATTCCTCCGACACGCAGTGAATCACCAACAACCATCCCCTGGCTGTCGGTAAAAATCACTCTCGCTTGCGACTGGCGGCTCATATTTTCAGCCAGGGCGCTCAGACGTACCGAATCAACCTGGCCACGCAACTGCCCGGCCACAAAGTCAGCGGCTAAATAAGCAGAACGCTCCAGTGTGTTGGTGAAATTATTCATGTGGTAGCGTTCAAGGGTGCTGTATAGAAAGATGCTGATGATGACCATTACCGCCAGGATAATAATCAGGAAGTAAGCGGTCAGGCGAAACCTGATACTGTAAAAACGGGCCATTAATGATCCTCCCTGATCTTATAGCCCGTTCCCCAGACGGTAAGGATCAGATTCGGGTTTCCCGGATCGCGCTCCAGTTTTTCCCGCAGATGCCTGATGTGCACATCCACTGTGCGTACATCGCCATAGTAATCATAACCCCAGACCTGCTCCAGGAGTTGCTCCCGGGAGTAGACATTACCCGCATTGGCCACCAGAAAGCTTAAAAGGGCAAATTCCTTTGAGGTGAGACTGATATCCTTGCCATCAAGACGCACCCGGTGTTGCAGCAGGTCTACCTGAAGGTTGCCGATCTGAACAATTTTTTTTGTTTCCTCCTCGCGAAAAATGCTGCGCCTGAGGATCGCCTTGATTCTTGCCACCAACTCCCGGGAGTTGAAGGGTTTGGTCAGGTAGTCGTCGGCGCCGAGCTCCAGGCCCAACACTTTGTCAATGTCTTCGCCTCGTGCCGTGAGCATAATGATCGGCACATCAGTTTTTTTACGAATTTGGCGGCAAACATCGAAACCGTCCACCTTCGGCAGCATCAAGTCCAGCACCACAATATCCGGTTTAAGGGAAAATACTTTATTGAGCGCCTCTTCACCATCATAAGCCTGCTCTACGCGAAAACCTTCTTTTTCCAAGTTAAAAGTAAGGGCTTTTACCAGGGTCTTCTCATCGTCAACCACTAAAACCAACTCATTACTCAATAGCCTGTGCCTCCTCGCTCAAGAAGGTTGATAATATTTCATAATCTCTTGAAAATCAACCCAGACATCTTTTTTCTTTCCCGGATCACGCAACAAAGCTGCCGGGTGAAAGGTGGCCAGCATACGCCTGCCGTCAACCTGATGCCACTGACCTCTGCTGCGGGTTATTGTCGCCTTGCTGTCAAGCAAAGTTCTTAAGGCCAGGGCGCCGAGGCAAACGATAATTTCCGGGTTGATTAAATCAATCTGTTCCTGCAGGTATGGCAGGCAGGAGTCAACTTCCTGCTGCTGAGGCAGGCGATTACCCGGAGGGCGGCATTTGACTATATTGGCAATGTAAATATCATGGCGTTTGATCGAAGCCGCTTCCAGGATTCGGTCGAGAAGTTGGCCGGCTTTACCCACAAAGGGTATGCCAATCCTGTCTTCATCTACACCGGGTCCTTCACCGACGAGCATCAGGCGGGCTTTGGGATTTCCGTCACCGAAGACAACCTGGGTACAGCCTGTGCGTAAAACACAGCGCCTGCA
>CAYGHB010000151.1:0-4837 GCA_964349375.1 uncultured Syntrophomonadaceae bacterium
TTTTCCAGCTTTATCAGCCTTGGCAATAAAGCTGATTTGAATGAGGTTGATTTTATCGAAAGCTGCGCCGACGATCCCCAGACCAGCGTCATTCTCTGCTACATCGAAGATGTCTCTGATGGAGATCGCTTTGTTAAGGTTTGTTCTGCTGCCGCTCAAAAAAAACCGATTGTGATCCTTAAATCAGGCATCAGCACAGCCGGGGCCCAGGCAGCAAGTTCGCATACCGGCGCCCTGGCCGGCAGTAACCGGGCTTACGATGCAGCTTTTAAACAAAGCGGTGTTTTAAGGGCAGAAAGCATGAGCGAGCTTTTTGATTTGGCCCGCGCCTTTTCAGCGCAGCCGCTGCCCCTGCAGCCCCGGGTAGCGATTGTAACCAACGCCGGCGGCCCGGCGATTGTAACTACCGATGCGGTTGAAAAGAACGGTCTTAAAATGGCCCGCTTTACCAAAGAGACCATCGATCAGCTGCGTGCCACCCTGCCGCCTGCTGCCAATATCTATAACCCGGTGGATCTGATCGGCGATGCCCGCAACGATCGCTACCACTTTGCTCTTGATGCGGTTTTGAAGGACAAAAACGTTGACAGCGCCCTGGTTCTCCTCTGCCCGGCTGCAGTTACCGAACCGGAGGAAACCGCCAAATCGATCGTCGAGTTAAGCAGGCGGTATGAGGAAAAACCGGTCATGGCTGTTTACATGGGCGGGAAATCCTTACTTGAAGGCAAAAATCACCTTATTGAAAACGGGGTTCCAACTTTTACTTTTCCTGAACCATCCGTTCGTGCCCTGAAAGGTATGCTTGAATATGCAGAGTATAAGAACAGTCCTGCTGCGCCGGAACCTGTAGCTCTGCCGGATATCGATCGGGAAGCAGCCCAAAAAGTGATTAACGAGGTTTTGGCCGACCGCCGCGTTGTTCTTTTAGGCCATGAAGCTTCATCGGTGATGGCTGCCTACGGGATTCCCGTAAGCCACAGTTACCTGGCTGAGACCGAAGATGAGGCGGCTGAGATAGCTACCAAAGTCGGGCTTCCGGTAGCTTTAAAAATCTCTTCACCGCGGATTGCGCATAAAACCGATGTTGGTGGAGTTGAGATCGGCCTTCACAGCGAAGCTGAGGTGCGACGGGCTTATAACAGGATCATGGAGAAGGTGCGCTACTTCATGCCCGATGCCCCGATTTACGGTGTTGAAGTGCAAAACATGGTCGATGACGGGGTGGAAGTGATCATCGGCATGTCAAGGGATATTCAGTTCGGCCCGCTAATCGTTTTTGGTCTGGGCGGAATCTACGTCAACCTGCTGGAAGAAGTAACATTCAGGCTCGCATCAGCGCTTGTGTCACACGACGTGGTTGAAAAGATGATTGCCGAAACCAAGGCCTATACGCTGCTTAAAGGTTACCGTGGCAAAAAACCTGCTGATATCATTGCCCTGATTGATGCAATCCTGCGCACAGCCTGCCTGGTAACAGACCTGAAACAGATTACCGAGATGGACATCAACCCGCTTCGAGTTCACCACAAGGGCGTTACCGCCCTGGATGTTAAGATAACCATTGAAGGAAACGATCATTAACTGCGAGGTGTATTAAAATGAAGGCAATATATTTTTCCGGAAAAGCGGGCGGCGGTAAAACGGCAACCGCTCTTGGGGTTGGAATGAAACTGAAAAAAGAAGGTCTGAAGGTATCTTATTTTAAACCGATCGGCTTTCGCAAGGGAACGGTCAAAAAGGATGACGACGATGTTACCTTAATGAGGGAAGTGCTTGAGCTGCCTTTATCCTGCAGTACTATTTCACCGATTACAGTTAATGATCAGTACCTAACGGCTCATTTTATTAAGGAATTTCCCAAACTAATCCCTCAGATCACCGAGGCCTTTGAGAAATGCCGGGAAGGCTATGATCTGGTGCTGATCGACGGCAGCATTGAACCTTTTGTCGGCGCCTACAAGGGATTGGATGATTTTTCGCTGGCCGGCACCTTCGGTGCTACAGTCTTACCGGTTATAAGAGCCGATAACGATTTTCAACTGGATGAAAACCTGCATTATCTTGAAACCTGGTCAACCCAAAACACAGAGGTGATCGGTTGTATCTTTAACAACGTTAACCAGGCCCAGTGGAACAAGAGCAGCAGTATTTATCGCAGCGCAATTGAAGAAAAGGGTTTTTCTGTCCTCGGAGTAATTCCGCGCCGGCTTGAAATATCATCGCCCACGGTTGCTGAATTTTATGATGCGCTGCACGGCGAACTGCTGGCTGCTCCTGATAATTTAAACCGCCTGGTTGAAGAGGTGATAATCGGCACCATGACCATAGAAAGCGCGCTGGGTTATTTACGAAGGGCGCCAAACAAAGCGCTGATCACCGGTGGCGATCGCAGCGATATGGCTCTTACCGCTCTCGAAACAAGCACCTCGGTCATAATCTTCACTGGTGGCCTTTACCCCGACGTGCGCGTTCTTTCCAAGGCGGAAGAAAAAGGCGTCCCGGTAATATTGGTGCATGAAGATACCTATTCAACGGTTGAAAACCTGCAGAGTGTCTACCGCAGTATTCACCCACAAAACAAAGAGGCGATCGCTATCGTGCAGACTACCATGGAAGAGCATATCGACTGGAAGCCTATTTTTGATTATGTACGATGCTAAAGTTTTTTTAATTACTTATTTTCATAGCGGACGACTTTATTTTCCCAGGTTCTGATCATAATGTAATCTTTGCCGCTGCTGACCAGATACTCGGGCAGCATTGGTGTTTTGCCGCGTCCGAGCGGGGCGTTGACCACAAAGGTGGGAACCGCAATACCGGAAGTATAGCCGCGCAGTTTCTCCATGATCTCGATCCCTTCCTCGACTTTGGTTCTGAAGTGAGCTGTTCCCTTAACCGCCTTGGCATGAAATATATAGTAAGGGCGAACCATGATCTTCAACAGATCCTGGTTTAACTTCCTGATCACAAAGGGATCGTTGTTGATTCCTTTCAAAAGAACCGTCTGATTGCCCAAGCTTACTCCGGTCCTGGCCAGCTTGAAGCAGGCTTCCTGGGCCCGCGGAGTTACTTCCATGGGATGATTAAAATGTGAATTCACGTAGAGTGGCAGGTGCTCGGACAAAATCTGGCATAGTTCGTCGTCAATTCGCTGTGGCATGGTTACCGGGGTGCGTGTTCCAAAACGCTTGATCTCAATGTGAGGTATCGCTTCAAGTTCCCCCAGCAGCCAGGCGATGGTTTTATTGTCAACCATAAATCCGTCACCGCCGGTTAAGAGCACATCCCTTACCTCCCGATTACGGCGAATATATTCGATCGCCTCTTCCAACTCAGCCCGTGGGGTGGTTAAATCATGCTCGCCGATGGCGCGGCGTCTCTGACAGTGGCGGCAGTACATAGCGCACTGATTGGTAACTTTGACAATCAGGCGGTCGGCGTAACGGCGGGTCACCGCCGAAACAGGAGAGGTATACTCTTCTCCCATCGGATCTTCGTAGCCGCCCTGATCAAGATACTCGCTGATCGAGGGTACACACTGCAGCTTAACCGGATCGTTCCTGGCAGCAGGGTCAATCAGGCTCAGGTAGTAGGGAGATATGGCCCAGCGGTATTTAGATCCTGTTTTCTCAATCTCATCCAGTTCGCTTACTTCAAGCGGCAAGAGCTCTTTTAAAACGGCGGTGTCAGTGATCCGGTTTTTCATCTGCCAGTGCCAGTTTTCCCATTCTTCATCGCTCGCTTTAAAATAGTTCTTGATTTTAGACTGGTTTTCCAGGATCTGCGACCACCGGCCAAAGCCGGTTGGCATATTCTGCAAAGCGTCCTGGTAATCGGCAATATTGCCCCTTAAAACCTCGGCGCGGAAAAATGACTTTTGCTGTTTTTCGTGCAGAGTTTCTTCTGCCATTACTGCAATTACCTCTCTTTCCTTCTTGTTTGCTCCTTCTTATAGTATAGCGGGGAGTATTTTGACTGTCAAAAAAGAAGGTTTTCCGTTTCTTATCTTTACGGAAAACCTTCTTATATAAACTGGTGGTTGTCTAACTTAAGGCAGCATATCCCAGAAGCCGGATTTATGCTTGCCGTCTCGCAGCTCCGTGGTGTCCCAGACCTCGGCATAACCGTCAACGCGCATCTGATCTTTGAGGTAACCGGGTATTTCAAGAATCCTCTTGGTTGTTCCGCCGGTGTTGCCAAAGTGATTTGTCATTTTCAGGTAATTACCCTGAGAGCTCTGGCTGGATATGATATCGTGACTGATAAAACCGGTTTCGCCCGGATTCATCTCCACCCCGGTAGACATCTCAACCCCCTGCTTTGGCAGCTTGATCACCGACATAATCAGCATTTTTTCATTTTCGGCAGCGTCAAGAGCGGTCGTCCCGGTCATGTACGCCTGGAGGCTCAGGGCAGTAATGCGGTATACTTCTGCTGCAGGGTTACGATCTTCGTATTTTACTTCAGTCACATAATGCGAACCGCTGGCCGACCCTTTTCCCTCAATCGAGAAAAATGCCCCTCCACCGTGTAACTGAAAGTTCATCGTTCTTTCATGGAAGATGTCGCCTATGTACCTGAAGTGCATGCTTGAATAGCGATACTTGCTAACATCATCTTTAGGCGACGGCATGATAGCCAGAGCCGATCCAGCAAAAATCAATAAGACTAGTATTGTTACAATAGCGTTTAAAATAAATCTTTTTTTCACTACTGGGGCACATCCTTTCTGAAGATAAACCCTGCTTATAATTTGACCTCTGGCATCACTACCTTTTAAGATAAATAGTGGTCGGAGCGAAAGGATTTGAACCTTCGACCTCTTGACCCCCAGTCA
>CAYGHB010000152.1:0-4793 GCA_964349375.1 uncultured Syntrophomonadaceae bacterium
GCTTCAGGTCCGGTTATTCTAACCATCTTTGCCTGGCTGGCTGCGGCGGCTATTCTCTTCTTCCTTGGCTGGATTGTTGCCCGCCAAAAGAGTGGTTTTAATAAAATTTAAATGGCTTAAGCATGATATTAAATAAAAAGCGGTAATTGCCAAATCTTTCCGGGCTCTTACCGCTTTTATAATATATTATACCCAAAAATATTTCGCTGCTTTATTTACTTCTTAAAGAAGCTGCCCAGAACGCCGCCAATCAGTTTGGTCAGGTCGCTCTGGCCACCCTGCTTTTTCTGGTTGCCAAGGGCGCCCAAAACCAGGGGGGCCAGCTGGGTCAAAAGATCTGAAGCCTGGTTACTCTGCAAGCCGGCCTTTTGGGCCAGATCGGACTGGACGGCATCACTGTTGCCGCCGAAAATATGCTGCAGCATTTTTGCCCCGTCTTTCGTATCGACATTCTGTAAAAAGCCGAGAATATCATCAACTTTGTCGTCTTTGTGATCTTCTAAGGCTTTATCTAGGGATTTTGCTCCCTCCGGGCTGGCGGCATTTTTCTGAAGAGCGCCCATCAAAGCCGGCAGCGCCACCTGGGCTAACTGCTGGGTTTGTTTAGGATCAGCGCCGACTGATTTTCCTAACTGTTCCAGGACTTTAGGGTCGTTCAGCTGCTTGGTTAGTAAACTAACAATATCCACTGTAATTCCCTCCTATTCATTTGGTAATTCTAATGTATTGTAACATTATTTAAGATTGCCTGCAGAAGGGAAAATTTAATTTTTTTAATCCGAACCCAAGCCTCCCAAAACCTCAATGCATGTTGGGTTAAATTAATCGCAGCTTTTTTCCGGGGTTTTGATCAACAGGGCTAAAATAATACTGATAAAGCAGAATGCAGAAGCGGCAAGGAAAGCTGCCGTGTAAGAGCCGGTCGCATCCCTGACCATGCCGCCTATTAACCCCCCAAATACGCCTCCGGCACCCCAGGATGTAAAAATAAGGCCGTAATTAACGCCCAGGTTCTTTACTCCATAGAGCATAGCGGTTATTGAAGGGAAAATGGCCAGGCAGGCACCATAACAGAAACCGGCCACCATCGTGCCTACGATCAAGATAGGCAAGTTATTGTAAGTGCCAAACAATAGAAAGTTGACAGCCTGGGCTGCGAATATTATCACGAGTGCAGGTGAGCGGCCGAGTTTGTCAAACATGATTCCGCCAATGATTCTACCGCCGGCATTAAAAACTGCCAAAAGAGCCACTAAAATGAAGCCCAGGGCTAATCCCGATTGTTCCGAAACGATGCTGGAAAGCTGGCCGATGATCATTAGGCCGGCCAGAGAACCGAAGCAAAATATTAACCACAGCAGGTAGAATTGTGGCGTTTTAATCATTTCATGCCATTCAAAGTTATCTTTGCGGCATTTTTCTTCATTAACCAGGTGCTCAGCAGAGGTCGTTGATGCATTATTTACAGGGTTATAGTGGGCAGGAGGATTGGTGATTAATTGAGACAGCAGGATAATGATGATGAAAAATCCTGTCCCGAGAATAAAAAAAGTAGTTTCCAATCCATAATTTTTAAGCAGGTAATTCGTAAGAGGGGCGGCATAAACTGAAGCCAGGCCGAAACCGCTGACCACTATTCCGGTCACCAAGCCTCTTTTTTCAGGGCCGAACCATTTAATTGCCGGCGGCGTGGCCGAGGAGTAGCCTAGCCCCATTGAGGTGCCAAAAAAAAGGCCAAAAAAAAGGCTTAAACCGACCAGACTGATCATAAAACCCGAGCCGATTAAACCGAGCCCGGCAAAAAAAGCAGCAGCCATGATCACCCTTCTGGGCCCGATGGAGTCCTGCATACGACCGCCTGGAACCATCAGTATCGCAAAAACTCCACAGGCAATCATGTAGGGAAGTTGAGCATCAAGAGCTGACCATCCCTGCTCCTGTCTTAAAAAAGCGGCAATGATACTCCAGGAATAGAGAATACCCAGGGCCAGGTTAACACCCGTACCGGAAAAAGCCACCAGCCACCCTTTTTTCGGCTCTACTTCCTCTAAAACTACTTCCAGGTTATCCTCAGCAGCAGATCGTTTGTTAATGGTTCTTCTCGCCTCCGTTTACCAGTTAAAATACTGCACTATTATGGATCAAGGCTTTGAGCCTCGCCAATAATCCCAGAACCCGCAGCGTGAAATATACTTTGCATATGTTTGATTGCGGGAATACCAACAATAATTTTGTCTGCAAACTGATCGACTTTTGGTCTAAACTTAGCACCACTTCTGTTATTACCGGTAAAGATGTTCCCTGGTCAGGGGCAGGTTGTTGCAGAGTCCACGGCTAAAAAGCAGCTGGTGAACATCAAGGCCGCTGCTGATAAAGGATGCGCTACAGCCAACCAGGTACAGGCGCCACATTCTTACAAAACGCTCCCCGTATTTTCCTCTGATCTGGTCGGCGACTTTTTCAAAATTGTCCGCCCAGCAAGCAGTTGTCATAGCGTAGTGCTGGCGCAGGCTTTCAGCATCGATGAGATGAAAAGAATGCTCCGGCAGCGACCAGATAATCTCGCGCAGGGAAGGCACATAACCCCAGGGGATTACGTGCCGTTTTAGCCAGGGGCTTAGCGGTCCTTCCCGGGGCCGGTTGATGGTGTGCATCAGCGACAGGCCTCCGGGACGGAGCATTTTTTTTAGACAGTTAAAATACCACTCGATATTTTCGCGCCCTACATACTTAAACATTCCGATACTGACGATTTTATCAAAAACCAGTCCCTCAACAGCAAGGTCGCGGTAGTCGGCTACACGCACTTCAACTTGTCCTGCCAAGCCTTCCTCTTCAATCCGCCTGCGGGTATCATGCGCCTGCAGTTCGCTTAAAGTGATACCAAGCGCTTTAACCCCGTAGGTTTTTGCCGCCTTGATTATCAGGCAGCCCCAGCCGCTGCCTATATCAAGCAGTGTTTCCCCTTCTTTTAGCTGCAGCTTGCGAAGGATATGCTCAATTTTCTGCTGCTGGGCACCTTCCAGGGTATCTTCGGGAGTCTTAAAGTAAGCGCAGGAGAAGGCCATTGATTTATCCAGCCATAGTTTATAAAATTCACTTTCGGGGCGGTAGTCGTGACCGGCAATTTCTGGAGGGGAATCATCCCGTTCTGTCCGGCGACTTTTGATCAGTCGCTGAAACAGATTCTGTCCGCTGCTGTCGCTTCTAAAGAGCTCTTCATTGCTGATCAGCAGGTTGAGCAAGGCTTTAAAATTACCTTCTACATCGATTGTTTGCTCCAGGTAGGCTTCGCCGAAGCTGGTTTCCGGGGTGCTGAACATTTCGCGGATGTTTGGTTCTTCCCTGAAAATTATCCGGAATAGCGTATCACTCTTCCCGGAGCAGCCGAACAGTTCTGTCTCACCATCCCAGTAGGTTACTGCAAAGGGTACGCCTATCATGCTGCGAAAAACCGCCCTCAATAGTTCCTTTTGCACCTCGTAACCCCCCTTAGCCTTCCCTTTCCGATCAAGCCGCCTTTTGTAGCAAGAGCGCTACTCATATTATGAGGCAATTCTTTAAATATTTCAACTATATGTTGCCCTATTTGAAAAATAGACAGCACTTCATAAAGTAGTTTTTCCCAAAACTAAAAAAGTAACAAAAAAGGCCTATTTAAAAGTCTAAATCAGCAGGGTGAAAATCAAGCGATTGGTTGATTCAAGCAAATGACTGATCAAGCATCTGGTTGATTCAAGCGGATGGTTGTTGCCGGTGGCGGCTTCGGGGTCAGTAGATGAGGTTACATTGTAAATAAAGTCACATATTGTCAATTATGGTTCATATTTTAGCACGGATCTGCAGCCGGGGCAAGCACAAAAATTCATCTCAAGATCACAAGTGTTTATTATCGAAGATCATCGCATTTATGGTCCCCAACTCACGTTCTGCTTTACTTTTCACTTGATTAATTGTACTCCTTAACGTTTTCTGTAGCTGTTAAAATAGTGCTTGAGGGCAAATGTTGGTCGGAGCGAGAGGATTTGAACCTCCGGCCTCTTGGTTCCGAACCCTATTTTATCTGGGTTAAGAAAAAAGAAACTTTACAGCACCAGCCCGGGGGCAGGCGCTTCAGGTTTCTTTAGCATCAGGATTTTAAACTTGTTACTTCTTAGGCTTCGTTGCTGATACTATAGTTGATTCTACCGGAGCCACAACTTTCTTTTCGGCTTTCTTTTTCTTTTTTTCTTTGTTCCTAGGGCTTTTGTCACCCATCTCCATAACCTCCTATTACTTGTGGCATAAGCATACTCCTATCATACTGATATTACAAGTATTTGGTTCTAATCTATGACGAATATTGTTGAATAAACCTTCATAACCTGTTATATTCCTTTTAAAGTGGATGCAGGCGATCGATTTTCGCAGTGACTTAGGGCCGCTTTTTGAGAATTTCATGATAGCCGAGCGCTTAAAATACTTACAGTTACAAAGCCGGCGCAGAAAAAGCTGGTTTTGGCGAACCCATGAAGGAAAAGAAATCGACTATATTGAGGAATATGGCGGTCAATTCGATGCTTATGAGTTCAAGTGGGGTGCAGGAGAAATGAAAAAATCTACAATCGAAACATTTGAAAACTACTATAAAAACACCACTTTCACATCAATCTCAAGAACCAATTATTTCGAATTTCTTAAGTGATTAAGCTGCCTGGGCAGGAGCAAACAGGCCGCTAACTTACGAAGTGAGGTGCATTGAGAATGAAGTTGTTTAAAGACAAGAAGTATTCGGTTATAGATATTGGTTTAAT
>CAYGHB010000153.1:0-4703 GCA_964349375.1 uncultured Syntrophomonadaceae bacterium
CCGTAATCCATCCCCTGGCAGCCGGCCAGCAGAACAACGTCGTTGTTGCCGATTGCTGAAAGCCCCTGGTTGATCGCCTCTTCCAGGGTGGGGTAAATTGTTGTTTGCAGGCCCTTATCCGCCAGCACTTTTTTGTAAACCTCCAGCTCCTCGTTGGTAACGGTATCTTTCGGGCCGACATAGTCGGTGCTGGTGGTAGCGATCACCTGATCGAGGCCGAGCTTTGTCGCCCACCTGACGATTGCCTCGGCATTTTCGCGGTTTACAGTTACCCCGCGGCTGCCCCTGATTGCATAGACCAGATGCAGCTTTTTATAGTCCATCATTTCCAAAGTTTCTAAAGTAACATCTATATTGCCGCTGTTGGCAAAATGATCGTCTATCACCTTAAAGTTATCTTCGAAGATTAACTCAAAGCGCCTTTCCACACCCTTGAAGCTTTTGAGCGCTTTCTGAATGGTGGCGGCTGGTATGTCATGAACCAGGGCTACCAGGGTGGCGGCCATTGCATTGTAGACGCTGTGCAGACCGAGCATGGAAAGCTCAACCTGAAAAGTGCGTGGTTGGGCGGCCAGTATTTTCTCCGGCGCTGCTGCTGTCAGTTCTACGGTAAAGAGAGCCCGCCCGCTGCTTAAATCCAGGTCGCGGACGAGGCAGTCTGCAGAATCATTTTTCAACCCATAAGTAAATACTTTTGCTTCTGTTTCATCTTTAAGGGCTGCCGTATAAGGACAGTCCAGGTTCAGTATCGCCCACTGGTTTCTGCCCGCTTCACGGACCAGGCGGCTTTTAGCCCTGTAATAGGCCTCGAATGATCCATGCAGGTCAATATGCTCGCGGCTGATGTTGTTGATAACAACCGTGTTGAAATCTACACTGCCTACCCGGTTAAGCTCAAGACCGGACGAAGATACCTCCATTACAGCATGGCTAACCTTTTCGGTAACCATTTCGCTGAAATAGCACTGAAGATCGAGCGATTCGGGGGTGGTCAAATCTGCCGCCCTGATTCGACCGCCGGTTTTAATAATAACTGTGCCGATCAAACCTGTATGCAAGCCATGTTCTTCAAAGATCCGGTTGATCATATAGGTAGTGCTGGTTTTGCCATTGGTAGCTGTTACACCGGTGAGCGTTAGCCGGCGTGAGGGATGTCCGTAATAACTGTCGGCCAGGGCGGCCAGTGCCAGGCGACTGTCCCTGACCAGATATTGCGGTATAGGAACCTGCTCCTGAAAGGATTCCACAATAGCGGCAACGGCCCCATTTTCGAGTGCTTTATTAAGAAAAAGGTGTCCATCGGTCTGGAAGCCCCTGATGCAGACAAAGAGAGCGCCGGGTTTTACTTTTCCCGAATGGTAAGCCAAACTGGTGATTGGTTTATCGGTAACGCCTTTAATTTCAATGATCTCGATCGCGTCGAGCAGTTTTTCTTCCGGCAAGGTTCAACGACTTCCTTTTCTTAATTGTTATAGAGCGCTTTAAATCATCTTTTCAATCTATTCGCCGGAAAATAAAGAACTCCTCTAGCCATGGCGGCCCAGGAATTAACAAAGGCTAACTATAAAGTAAAAGGACCTGTCTGTTGACAGGTCCCATGATCCTTTTTTTGAAGATAATAGCCTAATTAGCTGATTTCGATCGATTCAGTAGGGCATTCTTCGGCTGATTCACGGACTTTTTCTTCGTACTCTGCGGGAATCGGATTTACTTTTACTTCAGCTTTCTCATCGCCCATTTCAAAGACCTCCGGGCAGATGTCTTCACAGATACCGCATGCGCTGCAATCGTCGTTTACTTTAACCTCCATGCTGATGCCTCCTTCAAATATATAGTGGTTCTTTTCAACAAATCCTTAATTCGCTAAGAAAATCGTTTTCCCTCTTTTTCTAGTATTTTTTCTTCAAAAAAGGCGATCAGCAATCCTGCCCGGGTGTTTGCGTCAATTCTTATGCCACTTAAAACCTGAGACAGAACAATCCTGATTATGGTTACCACCAGCTAAAAATGTGGATTAGGGTCACCAGGGTCGTTAAAACGGGGTTCATCCTGTGGATAACCCTGTGGATTCTGTTAGTAGAACAGGTATTTGCTTCCCAAAAGGCTTAATTTAAAGGAAAAAATATTTATTAAAGATCATCCAGGTTTACATAAAATAAATACATAATCGACGATTATTGTTGATTTAAAAATTATGTTTGCCTATAAAGGGTAAAAGTGATATTAATAAAAGTAATAACTGTGGGAGGTGTAGAGAGATGCGTTTTTCCCTGCTTATCCTTGTAACTATGTTATTATCGGTCTTATTACTGGCAGGCTGCAATAGCGGCGGCTGATAAGCTTGATGAGGAAGCCGGTGCGGCTTCGTTTTCACGGTAATTTAAGAAGTTAATCAAAAAATTTAAAAGCGGAGAGCTTTAGATACTGGTTGCTCTCCGCTTTTATTATGCAGCTAATCAGAGGATTTGCAGTTGGTCGCTGCAGATGGTCAGCTGTTCAAGGTCGTCAGCCCCAACTACAAAGGTGTCTTCTATCCCGACGGTTCCCGCTCCCGGGAAAATAAATTTGGGTTCGAGGGCGAAAACCATCCCTTTTTCAAGGGTCACTTTGAAACCGCGGGCGATGACCGGCATTTCGTCAAGTTCAATGCCCACCCCATGCCCGACGAAACTCACCGGTTCCGGGCAGCCCATGAAATGCTTATCCAACCCCGCCTGCTCAGCCATCGCGAAGGCTTGATCGTACAGGGCACTGCCGCAGATACCTGCTTTACCCTTCACTGCCAGGGATTTCTTTATTTCCACCGCTAGCGAATAAGCCTCCAGCAGCTTTGAGGCGGGGTTACCAAGGCAGAAGATGCGAGTCTGGTCGACCAAGTAGCCGCCGATTACCGTTACAAAATCAACCAGGATCGGTTCATTTTTATTGATGATCCTGATTCCGGCGCCCTGCGGATATGAGGGATTGAGGCCTGAGCCGCCGGTGGGGCCGTCAAAAAAACTGGCCGCTGCAGCATTATCCCCGCTCATTACATGGCCGAAATAGAGCTCCTGGTTGAAACCTCGCATTCTGACTGTACCCTGGTGGCCTAAAAGGCGGGCTTGCATTTCAAGCCCTCCGGCCAGCTCAACTTCGCTCATACCGGGACGGATAATTTCCCGGGCGTAATCGAAAACTTTTTTGCCTACTGCTGCAGCCTGGTGCAGCAAATTGATCTCATAAGCTGATTTGACGGCGCGGATTTGGCGAATTTCCCCTGACAGATCTGCCAGCTGATAGCCGGCAAAGATTTTTTGATAGCGAAAATAGAGGACAGCAGGCAAAACATCTGTTTCTACACCGATCGCAGAGTTTTCAGGTATCAGGCTGGTCACAAGATCTCTTAACTGTTCTGTACCGCTGTAGGGGATAATAGTTTTAAGGGCGCTTTCTTCTCTAGCCCGGTCAAGTGATTTTTTTACCAGCAGAGTTGGCTCGCCTGACGCCGGAATAAAGAGATGTCCGTTTTGACCGGTGCCGCTAAAGTAAAAAAGGTCGGCACGCTGCAGAATCAGGGCTCCGGCCAGTGTTTTTTGTTGCATCCTTTCCTGCAGTTTGCCGATTCTTTGTTGCAGTTCTTCTTGTGGAGTATAGCTTTCCATCAGCGATCAACTCCTTTAGGGATTTGCCTCTCCATTTGGAATTCAAAGAGCCTTCGCTTCAATCATACCACACAGGCTGCGGCATGCTAAAAGGAAGGCTCTTTGCTTCTATTCCGGATCAAGCAGAACGGGAACTGTTAGGCCAGTTCAAACAGCCCGGCAGCACCCATGCCGCCGCCGATGCACATCGAAACGACGCCGTACTTGGAACCGCGGCGTTTCATCTCATGCAGCAGGGTAGCGGTAAGTTTTGCTCCGGTGCAGCCAAGTGGGTGGCCTAAGGCAATAGCGCCGCCGTTGACATTGACTTTAGCCGGGTCAATGCCCAGCTCACGCACGCAGTAAAGTGCCTGCGAGGCAAAGGCTTCGTTCAGTTCAAAAAGATCAATATCTTCTAGCTTCATGCCGGTTAATGCCATTAGTTTCGGAATGGCGTAAGCCGGACCAACGCCCATAATATCGGGCGGGCAGCCGGCAACGGCAAAGCCACGGTAAATGGCCAGCGGCTTTAAGCCGAGCTTGGCAGCCTTTTCTGCGGACATAATCACCGAGGCGGCAGCACCATCACTGGTTTGCGAGGAGTTGCCGGCGGTCACAGTGCCCTTTACATGGAATGCCGGGCGCAGTTTGGAGAGAGCTTCTACAGTGGTTTCGGGACGAACGCCTTCATCGGTGTCGAAAACAAACTCTTTTTCAACAATCTTGTTGTCCGGACCGACAAAGCGGTCAACCACGGTTAGAGGCACGATCTCTTCTTTGAATTTACCTTCCTTGATCGCCGCAGTCGCTTTCTTATGGCTCTCATAGCCAAACTGGTCCTGCTGCTCGCGGGTAACATTATACCTCTGGGCAACATTTTCAGCGGTGAGGCCCATGGGAGTGTAGGTTTCAATCAGCGTGTCAACCAGTTCCGGGCTGGGAGCAAGTTTATTGCCGCCCATCGGCACGATACTCATGCTTTCCACTCCGCCGCCGATCATGACATCAGCAAAACCGCACATGATTCTCTCAGAAGCAAGCGCGATAGCCTGCAAGCCGGAGGAGCAAAACCGGTTAACGGTC
>CAYGHB010000154.1:0-4691 GCA_964349375.1 uncultured Syntrophomonadaceae bacterium
AAAGGAGAGACACCGGTTTGCTGACCACTTACCAAGTCAACGACATCCTTAAAAAATCCTTCAGGGAGGATATCGGCTCCGGGGATCTGACCACTACCTACTGCGTCCCCCCTGGCAAAGTAGGCAGTGGCCGTCTGATTGCCAAGGAAGAAGGAGTGCTGGCCGGGATCGAAATTGCAGCAGAGGCCTTTTGCTACCTGGATCGGGCAGTTAAGGTTATTAAACTGTTCGCCGATGGCGAAAAAGTAAGCCGCGGCGATGTTGTTATGAAAGTGGAAGGGCCGCTGCAGCCGATCTTATCTTCGGAGCGGATTGCCCTGAATCTATTGCAGCGACTCTCCGGTATTGCCACCCAGACCGCGCTGTGGGCAGAAGAGATTAAAGAATACCCGGCAAAATTGACTGATACCCGGAAAACTACTCCGGGCTTAAGAGTGCTTGAGAAGTATGCCGTGCAGGTCGGAGGTGGCCAAAACCACCGCCTGGCTTTAGACGGCGGCATTATGATCAAAGATAATCACATTGTCGCAGCTGGTGGCATTGATAAAGCTGTCCGGGCGGTAAGAGACAAGGCGCCCTTTACCCTGAAAATTGAGGTAGAAGTAACTAACTTAGATGAACTAAAAGAAGCCCTTGCAGCAGGCGCAGAAATCATCATGCTTGATAACATGCATACCGGAACAATGAGCCAGGCCGTTGAAATCAATGCAGGACGGGCTTTACTCGAAGCCTCCGGCAACGTTACTCTCTCCCGGTTAAAGGAAATTGCCGCTACCGGGGTTGACTACATCTCCTGCGGGGCGCTGACCCATTCTGCTAGAGCGCTTGACTTATCATTCCAGCTGGAACAATATAGTTCTTAGCTAACCGGCGCAGAGGGCATCAGCGTCGGGATAATAGATTTCCAGGCTAAAATTTTCCGGATATTTCGGGGTTATATCTTTATAGTAATTCTTAATGAAGATCATATCTTTACGGAAGCAGCCGCAGGGCATGAAGCTCGGACCGATACCGGCTGTCTTTGTTCTATAATCCAGGTAAGTCAGTACTATCGGCACCTTCGCATTAAGCGCGGCATAATAAAAGCCAGTTTTCCAGCGGTGAACCAGTTTCCGGGTGCCTTCCGGTGAAATCATGATTGCTAAATTC
Organism: uncultured Syntrophomonadaceae bacterium; assembly: GCA_964349375.1. Lineage (GTDB taxonomy): Bacteria > Bacillota > Dethiobacteria > DTU022 > DTU022 > UBA993. The sequence goes on from CAYGHB010000154.1 coordinate 1,150, forward strand.
TCTGTGGAAGAAACAATCAGCTCAGCCAGGCTGTCGACCATGGTGCTATTTTTGCCCCGATCAACACCGAGAGCGCCGGAATTGATAAAAATCTTTCTGAGTGGCCAAAAATCAATCCACTCCTTTTTAATCAGGTATTTTACCGGCAGTTTCATCTTATAAAATCCGGCCATGGCCAACAGAAAGTCAAGATTGCTGGTATGCGGCGCAGCAACGAGAATACACTTACTGATCTCCGGCGCCACCCTACCCTTTAGTTTCCAACCCAAAATCGTGAATAAAAAGATCGTAAAAGCTTTTAACAAAATAAATCCCCCCTCATGAAAGCAAGTGATATAAGTTTAACATAGCAAGGAGAAGATAGATATAATAAAATCAGCTTGCGTTGTGCTATAATCAAAAAAATTAGTATCTTTGACTGCAATTTATACTTGTCAAAACTACGGAGGGTGTCATGAGCGATAAAGGTCTTGAGCATTACCTGAAGGCGGCGGAGCGTTCGGCCCGCTGGCATGAGCAGTACCGGAAAGAGATAAAGAAGTGTCGGTTTGATACAATTGCGGTGCATGGTATTTACTCCATGCAGGAGGCGCTCGATTTTAACCAGGGCTCGATCATTGAGCCTATTTACATGTCCACATCTCAAGGTTACCGTGATTCTGACGAGATGGAAGCAGCCCTTTCCTACCAGATTCCTACTTGGTGTTACGCGCGGATTGCCAATCCGAGTATGTACTATCTTGAGGGGGTTCTGGCCCTGCTGGAAGGTTACGGTGCCGATGTGGAAACATCCGGTGTTGCAACCTCATCGGGAATGTCGGCGATTCAGACGGCGGTTGATCCTTTTCTACTGCCTGATCCCCAAAAACCTGATGGGCCGATCAACTTTGTAGCAACCGCCCAGGTTTACGGCGGCACTTTTCAGCAGTTTTCGATGCGCAAGGAAAAAGAGCGGGGCATCAGCTGGCGTAAGGTGGTCAATTACAGCGACATCAGCGAGTGGGAAAAACTGATTGATGAAGATACCCGCTTTTTGTATGCTGAATTGCCCAGCAACCCGGGGCAAACCTTCTTTGATTTAAAGGCGGTAATTGACCTGGCCCACAGGCACGGTATCCCGATGATCGTCGACAGCACTGTTGCCACGCCCGCCCTGCTGCGTCCCATTGCCCTGGGCGCCGATATTGTGGTTCAATCGGTATCGAAAACGCTCAGCACCAGCGGTTTTGGTATTGCGGGTGCGGTAATCTCCCGCAAAAACCTGACCTCAAAGGTTGACAATCCGGAGCTGAAAGCTGACTTTGCGATCTATGCCAAGACTCTGCCTAACCGGGATAATGGCCCAAACATTTCACCAATGAATGCGATCATGGCTTTGAACGATATTCGCACCCTCCGCTCGCGGGTAGATAATCAGAGCCGGGCCACGATGACTATTGCCCGTTATCTCGAACAGCACAAGTATATTGAGCGGGTTGACTACCTGGGTCTTGAATCACACCCACTACATGAGGTGGCCTCAAAATATCTCTGGCTGGTTGATGCTGAACATGATGAGCAGTACGGCAAACCGGTAAACCGTTACGGTCACTTGATGTCCTTCAGTGTTAAGGGTGGGGCTGCGGCTGCGCGTGCCGTATTTGATGCATTTATAAGAATCTGGAGGGCGACTGATCTGGGCCGGATTAAATCAGTGGCTACTATCCCGGCGATCTCGACCCATTCGCAACAGGGTGAAGAAAGCCGTAAAATTGCGGATATACCAGCCAACCTGATTCGGCTTTGTGTCGGGGCGGAGCACCCGGACGATATTATTAGCGATCTTGAGCAGGCCCTGGCGGTGCTTGATGGGAAGAAGGTAGCGATAACGGCGCCGGAGTTTTCTGCCGGCGGCGCTTCATCCGCCACTCTCAGACGTTAAGGAGTCATTACTTTCCACTGACTGTTTCATAAGACCAGTCGATGATGCCTCCGAAATCATAAACATGCCGGTAGCCCATGTCGATCAGTTCCCGTGAAGCAATTTCGCTGCGCCGTCCGCTGCGGCAGTAAACCAGGATAATGGCTTCTTTATCCGGCAGCTGTTCAGGCGCCAGGGAGCGAATTTGATGCTCAGGGATTAACAGCGCCCCCTCGATTCTGATTTCTTCATACTCCTCGATGGTTCGCACATCAAGAATAATTACATCTTCGCTGTCGATCATTTTTTTTGCTTCGGCAGCGTTTATTTTACTATATTCCGCCATAACCGGTTCTTCTGTTACAGTTTCCACCGGCCCGGCAGCGGGAACGCAGGAAGTTATCAACAGAACCAGGGCAATTAATATGCCAAACAACAGATGCTTTTTCATGATCATCACTCTTAATTGAATTAGTATTTGAGCTCAAAGATTCCTAAAGGGTCAACCGATTTCTCCTTCGGAATTTCCAGCTGATTATATTATACAACAATGAAGAGAGTGTAGAATTCAGCCGGGTACTTTTGCCGCATTTTTGCTTCATATTTCCCATTCATTTTCGCTGTTTCGCTTAAAAGACAAGGGTAAAATAAGATGCACTGCTTATGCGCATAGCTGAAAGGGAGAAGATCATGAAAAACCTGAGAGAAACAAAAATTAGAGGCCTTACATTGGCAATCTTTCTCCTGGCAGCTCTTGCTGCCGGTTGTTCATCTACTAACGAAGCACCATTTTTCAGTTTGCCCCTGAGCAATAGCATTAGTAATAATGAAAAAGAAAATCAAATTAAACAAGCTTTCCACAATACCCCTTATGATTCAGTCTACTGGCAGGCCGCTGATCTTGATGAAAGCTTTAGCATGTTAGAAGCTACTCTTGTTACCATGCAGGGTAACAGCATCGTGGCCGAAGGAGAGGGAGCCGAAATTGACGGCAGCAGATTAATGATTACTGCTGCCGGTACCTACATTATTACGGGAGAGCTAAAAGACGGTCAGATCATTGTAAACACTCCCGCAGATGAAACAGTCCGGATCATTATGAATGGCGTTGATCTTACAAACACAAAGGGAGCGCCATTTTTTGTGCAAAATGCCGGTAAAGTGGTGGTGACCCTGGCAGAAGAAACGGTAAACACCTTTACAGATGGTGAGGAGTACCTACTACCCGACAAGAATATTTTACCAGACGCAGCATTTTTTAGTTGCAGTGATCTGACGATCAACGGAAGCGGCTCATTAGTGTTATTTGGTAAATATAAACATGGCCTGGTCAGTAAGAAAGATTTAAAGATTATCAATGCCAAAATTAAGGTTAATGCTGTGGAGGTTGGAATCAGTGGTGGTGAGCTGCTGGCCATTCGTGATGCAAAGGTAGCTGTTAAAGCCGGAAGCGCTGGTATCCAGGTTGTAAGCGAAGCGAATCCAAAACGCGGCCTGGTGGTTATAAAAGGGAGCACAATTGATATTTACTCTGTGCTAAAGGGGATAGTGGCAGCGGAAAATATAGTTGTTATCGATGGAGAAATTACCATTGAAAGCGGTTCCGGCTTACCATTAAATAATACCAGTGCTTTGTAGTAGA
>CAYGHB010000155.1:0-4691 GCA_964349375.1 uncultured Syntrophomonadaceae bacterium
AGCCGGCTGCCGGTTCCTGGGAGAGCACGGATCGCCGCGGCTGCGTTTCGTCAATCCTCAACTCAACAGTACCAACCCTGAGGCCGGCCTGAGAAAGCTTAGTTTCGCCGATCGGTTGGAATTCACCGATCACGTTCGGCACCGTTACCATTTCACTGGTGGTTTGGCCGGGAAACTCGAAGAAACCGACTCCGGGACCGCCGCTTGCAACCCCGGTGCTAACACCCACCGTGGCCGGATCGGAGAGCTCTCCTCCCTGAAACACAGCAGAAAGGTTGTAGGTGTAAAAAATGTTTTCCTTTATTCCCGTATCAGTATACTGGCGGGCATTGGCGTTCAGTTCAATGGTTTCTCTGTCACTACCGCTCTCGCCGTACCTGTTCAGGACAAAACCACTGACCGGCGGACCGTTGTACTGCCACTGCAGGGTCACCCCATCGGGGACAGCGTAGGCATTAAAGAGACTAATTTCTCTGGTTGTCGAACCAGGTTGTTCAAACATGTCAAAGATTCCGCCCGGAGGCATTTCTTTTGCATCATCCGGGCCCCTGCCCGGACCGCCCTGGCGCGACCAGCGTTCATCGGTGATAATGTACGGTGGTCGGTTGTAAAACATGCCGGTATGCATATTGCAGGTTTCGCCTGGAACCCGCCCTTCAATGAAAAAGTCGCTGATCACTGTTCCTGCAGCGCTGCAGGAATCATTGGGAGACAGACCGGATTTATTGCATACTGTTGCTGAAACAATCCCTTCCGGTCTTTCAAAGGGTTTAATTTCCAGATCCTCAAATACTTCCAGTAAAACTTCTCTTAGAAAAGCTGTTGAGTAGCGCCAGCCCTGCCTTATACTGCCGGTTTTCGGCTCATCGTAGCCCATCCAGAAGGACGCGACAATATTCGGGGTGTAAGCTACCAGGTAGACATCGTTCCAATTTTCAGTGGTCCCTGTTTTAGCCGCCACCGGGCGATCGATCTGCAGAGCGCGCCCGAGATATTTGGTAACGAAATCCTGGAGGATATCGTTAACCAGAAATGCCGACTGGGGGCTTAAGATCTGCCTCGGATCAGGTCTGCTCTGATAGATTACATCACCGTGCCGGTCGATAATTTTTTCAACGCTGTGCAGGTCGATCCTGACTCCGTTGTTAGCCAGAACACTGTATGCCTGAGCCATATCGATGGCGCTGACCCCATAAGTAAGGCCACCTAAGGTGAGGCTTAAGTTGTCGAGTTCACTGGGATGCAGCGTGGAAATACCCATCCTTTCGGCGTAAGCAGCGCCGACCCGGGGGCCGAGCGCTTCCAGTAAACGGATTGCCGGAATATTATAGGAAAAATATAGCGCTTTACGGGCGGTAATCATGCCCCTGAACTGGTAGTCGAAGTTTTCTGGGAACCAGTTGCCCTGGGAATTAATATAAGGTGAGTCGTCAAGTGTCGATCCCGCACCGGCTAAAACCCCTTCCTCGAAAGCCGGGCCATAGGTAACGATCGGTTTGATGGCTGAACCTGGTTGACGCAGGGTGACAAAGCGTAAAACTTCATTAACTCTTTTTTGGTAATCCCGGCCACCGCCTAAAGCCATGATCCGTCCTGTTGTCGGATCAGCGAGAACGATTGCCGCCTGGGGCTGGGCAACTCCTCCCACTTCGTCGACAAGCTCTTCCAGTTGAGCCCTGGTCAGATCACCCCTGGCCGGCATTTCGGCAACCGCCTCTCTGACTTTAGGCATATTGAGCATTATTGTTGACGGGTAGAGTTCAGTTCTGGAAAGAACCTCTTCAACATTCAGCTGCATATCAGGCACCAGGTTGGTAAATACCTGCAGACCGCCTGTATAGATGGCCCGGTATGCTTCCTCGCGGGAGCCGATTGAGGGCATAGCGCTTAAAATCCGAATCAGTTCATGGTGCACTACATAGTCAACATAGTGGGGATAGGGATAGTCTTCGATACTTTGCCGTTGAGCGTAGCGCATGGTTGATGAAACAGCTTCCTGGTATTGTTCCTCGCTGATCAGTGATAATCGCAGCATACTGGCGAGCACAATGCGCATCCTACCCTCTGCTTCATCAACATTATCGATTGGGTTGTAAAAGTTAGGGGAGCGGACTGCTCCGGCGATCATAGCCGCTTCGGCAATACTTAGCTCATCAATATTTTTATTGAAGTAAGTCCGCGCGGCAGCCTCGACTCCGTAGGCCCCGTTCCCAAAATAGATCCGGTTCAGGTAGAGCTCCAGGATTTCATCTTTTGAGTAGTTGCGTTCCAGTTGGATGGCTAGCCAAATTTCCTGGATTTTTCGCTTGTAACTGGTTTCTGTTGTCAGAAAAGCATTTTGGGCCAGCTGCTGGGTTATCGTGCTGGCGCCCTGAACAATTGTACCCGCCCGGAAGTTGGCATACGCAGCCCTGAAACTACCGGTTATGTCAAACCCGAAATGGCGGTAGAACCGTTCATCCTCAATGGCGATAAAGGCATTTATTACCTGTTCCGGTATTTCATCTAGGGTAACTGCCACCCGGTTTTGTTCATCATGCAGGGCGGTGATTTCTAATCCACTGCTGTCATAAAGATAGGATGTTTCAACATTTTCAAGACGCTGAGGATCGAGCGGCGGGGCATCATTTACAAAATCTACAATCACCGCGGCAACGGTGGCAATACCGATCAGGGCAACTGCCAGCAGTATCAGAACCGCAACCTTGATCTTCTTGCGTCTTGTCCACCGCTTGCGGGGTTGTACTGAACCTGAAGAGCCGGAATTATTATGATCAAAAGGAACTTTATTTTCTGCCACTTAAGTCTGGACCTCCTATAAAACATTAAGATTAACCTTCACAATTATAACATAACTCTCCAGAACTGATTTTACTTCAACAGATATCTTTTTTTGTCTATTTTTAAGTTTACTCTACCTATTTATTGTTTGATCGTGTAAAATATTAATCAGAAGAAACAAATACCGAAAAGTATGCAGTTTCTCCGGAGGAGGACATTTAAATGCAGAACAGCAATCAGGTAGCATTAAAAGCTGACTTAAACGAGCTGGAAACTTTTTTTTATCCCAGTTCAATCGCAGTAATTGGCGCCAGCCAAAATCCCATTAAACCGAACGGCATTCCTTTATACCTGCTAAGCATGTTTAGTTACAAGGGAGATGTTTACCCGGTTAACCCCAAATACGACCGCGTTGGTGGGTTAAAATGCTACCCCACTGTAGTCGACATCGACGGTCCGGTTGACCTGGCCATTATCGGTGTGGCGGCAGCGCAGGTAATGAAAGTGCTTAAGGACTGTGCCCAAAAAAAGGTCGGGTCGGTGATTATCTTTACCTCCGGTTTTGCCGAAGTAAGCGGCGAAGGGCGTCAGGAGCAGGCTGAGATGCGTAAGCTAGCCGAGGAAAGCGGGATGCGTATCCTCGGTCCCAACTGCCTGGGAATTTTGAATTACTACAACGGTTGCATGGCCAGTTTCTTTTATAACCAGGAACGGAGCGACCTGGTTCACCCGGAACTGCTTTCTTTTATTACCCAGAGCGGGGGACTGGGTGGGATAATATACCAGATGATCATGCAGTTTTCAATCGGCTTCAACTATTTTGTCAGCACCGGCAATGAGGCTGATGTTTCTTTCGCCGAAATTTTAAACTATCTGATTAGCCGCGACGAAGTCTCAATTGTAGCCGGCTACCTTGAAGGACTTCAGGGAGATGGGAACCTTTTCATCGAGGCCTGCAAAAAAGCATTGGAACAAAAAAAACTGATTACGATGCTTAAGGTTGGCCGGACAGCCAGCGGCGCGGCAGCAGCGGCTTCGCATACCGGAGCCCTGGTCGGTTCCGATCAGGTATATGAAGGCGTATTTAAACAATTTGGCGTGCCCCGTGCCGATGATGTGGAACAGATGAATGCCCTGATTGCTCTTTATGCTACCGGTAAACTTCCCGCCGGTAAAAAGATGGCGGTCATCACCATCTCCGGCGGAGGTGGAGTGGTAGTAGCAGACAAGTGTCCGGAATACGGTTTAGAGGTTGTAAAGTTGCATCCTAAAACCCAGGAGAGCCTGCGTGAATTCTTTCCTTCATTTGGTTCAGTCGCTAATCCGGTTGATCTGACATCGCAGCTCTTCGTTGACACGACACTTTTCCAGCGGGCCCTTCGCCTGGTTATGCAGGATCCGGGGATTGATGTGGGAGGATTTTTCTATAACCTCGAGATGCCTGACCCCGAAGCGGTTAATAAAATTATCGAGGTTTATAACGAGGCGGAAAAACCGCTGATTATCTTTACCTGGCCGACCGGCCAGGATTATGCAGTGGAGGCAAAGAAAAAGCTGATTCAGGCCGGGGTACCGGTAATCGAAAGTATCCCCAGCGGTTTATGGGCGATTAGCGCTCTGGCGGATTGGGTTAAGGCATCATCAGAAAGAAGATCTTATCCCTTTTATCAGCCCGGAGCCGAACGGAAAAAGGCCTTACAGATTCTTTCGGGCAGTGAAAGAGGAAAAGCTTTGTCAGAGTGGCGTTCAAAGCAGATTCTTGAAGCTTACGGAATACCGGTTACCAAAGAAATTCTGGCCAGATCCCCGGAAGAAGCAGTGGCGGCAGCCAAACAAATTGGCTACCCTGTAGCGATGAAAATTATGTCTCCCGATTTATTGCACAAGAGCGATATCGGAGGAGTTCTTCT
>CAYGHB010000156.1:0-4657 GCA_964349375.1 uncultured Syntrophomonadaceae bacterium
AGCTAAGCCCCAGGCGCCAGTGGGGTCAAAATTTTTTGGTGGATGCAAATATTGCCCGAAAAATTACGGCAGTTTTAGACGCAGTCCCCGGTAAGTCAGTGATCGAGATCGGACCGGGAGCAGGAGCCTTGACTCTCCTGCTCTATAAAGATGGCTATCAAGTTCTAGCGTTGGAGATTGATCGCGGACTGGTGCATCTACTGAATAATCTGTTTGACGGCCGTGCTGAGGTAACAATGAAGCAAGCAGACGCCTTAAAAGTTGACTGGCGGGAATTGATCAGAGGCTATTTTGGTTCAGGTATTGAGGTTAAACTGGTATCAAACTTGCCGTATGTAATATCTGGTCCCTTTATCTTCTCAATCCTGAAAGAGCATTTCCCCTTTCAGGCGGCGGTCTTAATGCTGCAGAAAGAGGTTGCCCGGCGCCTGGTTGCTGCCCCCGGAGACCCTGACTACGGAGCGCTAACGGTGCTCTGTTGTTACTACACGCACGGCAAGGTTCTTTTTGATGTGAGTAGTAGTGTTTTTTGGCCGAAACCGAAAGTCGGCTCAGCTGTGATTTTACTAAAACCTCGCTCGCGCTCACTGACTCCGGATCAGGAACCGCTTTTCAGGACTATTGTGCAGGGAGTATTCCAGCAGCGCCGAAAGACAATTTTCAACAATATGGCCCGTGTGCTGCCGGCTCTTCGCGATCGGCTGGGCGATCTCCTTACCGAATCAGACATTGACCCCGTCTCCCGGCCAGAGGAGATCGGCGTTGAGCAATTTGCAAAGCTAAGCCGGATAATTTATAATGACAATCAGTAAATTATACTGAAAGGTCGCCGACCAGATGTATTTTACCAGCCCCTCAATGGGTCAGGTTTCGTTTCAGGAACTCTTCGAGAATCTCGTAGCTTACACCAATGAATACCCCGACGACAACTATAAGCTGATCATTGGCACCGATTCTCACTCATTTCTTAACGAATCTGTTATCTTTGTTACGGCCGTTGTTGTCCACCGGATCGGCAAAGGGGGACGCTTTTTTTATCACAAGCAGAAAACCCGTTACATGGAAAGCCTGCGCCAGAGAATCTACTACGAAACTTTTCTCAGTCTCGAGGTAGCGACCCGTCTGACCGAGCAGCTGGCCCAAAACAGCGATTGCCACTTAAACGTAGAAATTCATCTTGATGTTGGTGAAAAAGGTGAAACGCGCGATATCATTAAGGAAGTGGTTGGGATGGTGATCGGCAGCGGTTACGAAGCCCGCATTAAGCCCTACTCATATGGAGCTACTACGGTAGCTGACCGCTTTACCAAATAGCGCTGAAATTATCTGTTATTACCCTTTCTGCCCCGGTAATTGCCCTATTTTGCCCCATTTCTTGACGAAAAGGCCTTTATTATGTTATAATCTCGTTTAGAATACAAATAAGGTGGTTTTAAATGGTGGCCAAAGACGTCCTATTTGAAATCCGTAAGAAGCTTGAATCGCATTTAGGACAGACGATCAAGCTGAGAGCGAACCGCGGCAGAAGAAAAACTTATGAGAAAGAAGGAATCCTGGAGAGCACTTACCCCTCGATATTTATTGTCAGGGTTGACGAAAACAGCTATTTCCAGCGCCTATCCTTCACTTACGCCGATGTTCTTACCGAAACAGTCGAGCTTAGTTTCGATGAAGGTGATTTAAGACGCACTGTCGGTCTCTAAAAACTTAAGCAACAACCGGAGCGTGCAGTTTGATTAACTCTAATCAGCTGCATCTGCCCGGTCGGCTCCCTTACCCGGAGCAGCAAACCGGATCCTGGATCCGGTTTTTCTTTTTATAACGTCAAGATTTGCCGGCGCGGCAGGAATCGGCCTGACAGTGTAGAAAACGCTTGCAGCTAACTATTATAAGCTATCCGGAGGGAACAGATGAGCAGAAAAAGACTGATAACCCTTAAAGACGTTGCCTCGCTGGAAGTCGATTCGGAAAACAGGCTCTTTGCGGCCGACAGCGATGAAATCGAATCAGGGCTAACCAGCGATATCTATTTTATTCGGACCAGGGATCTTTTGGACGAGATGGGTTTTGGCGATGCGAAAGTGACAGCCGAGATCTTTTCTTCCAGAAGCGGCATCATCGCCGGGATTGATGAAACTCTTTACCTGCTCAGAAACAGAAATCTGGAGATCTGGGCCCTGGCGGAAGGCGAAACTATGGAAGCCAAAGAAGTGGTCATGCGCATTAAAGGGCGCTACAGCGATTTCGGTATTTTTGAAACCGCCTTGCTCGGTATCCTGGCCAGCTCCAGCGCCTGGTCTACAGCGGCACGTCAATGTAAAGCGGCTGCCGGGACAAAAAATGTTATCTGTTACGGAGCAAGACACCTGCACCCGGCTGTTGCCCCGGTAATGGAGCGAGCGGCGATTATCGGCGGGGCTGATGACTGCAGTTGTGTGCTGGGCGCGCTGTTGATGGGCCGCAAGCCAGTTGGCACAGTGCCGCATGCCGCTTTTCTAATCGTTGGCGATACCGTTGAGCTGGCTAAAGCATATGACCGTTTTGTGGATAGTGAGACCCCGCGCATTATCCTGGTTGACACTTTTAAAGACGAAATTGAGGAGGCTTTACGCGTAGCCGAGGCCCTGGGTACGAAACTTGACGGGATCAGGCTTGATACTCCCGGAGAGCGCGGTGGTGTAACCCCCGGCCTGGTTAAAGAAACCAGGGCTCGCTTAAACCAAGCCGGTTTTGAGCAGGTCCAAATCGTGGTCTCCGGTGGACTGACTCCGGAAAGGATAGCGCTGTTGGCGGAGGCAGGGGCCGATTCTTTCGGAGTCGGCAGCTATATCTCGAGGGAACCGGCTATTGATATGACCATGGACTTAAAAGAGGTCGACGGCAGGCCGCTGGCCAAAAGGGGCCGTATCCCCGGAATGACCGACAACCGGCGCCTGCAGAAAAAAAATTGACAATGGCCGGCAAGATCATCATCAGGGCTCCGGCAAAAATTAATTTGGGCCTCACGGTGCACGGAAGCCGACCTGATGGTTTTCATGAGATTGAGTCAGTGATGCAGCAGGTTTCCCTGGCCGACACCCTGCTCCTGGAACTGACAATGGGCAGTGAAATTGTTTTTCAATGTACTGATCCCGCCCTGGCCGGACCTGAAAACCTGGTTTGCCGGGCGGCAGAGAAGCTGAAGTGCAGGGCTGGCAGGATTGTGCCGGGCGTAAATATTGTTCTTTATAAAAATATTCCTGTCGAGGCCGGGCTTGCCGGTGGTAGCGCTGACGCGGCCGCTGCTTTGAAGGGTTTGAATACCATTTGGCAGCTAAACCTGCCGCAGGAGACCCTTCTGGAAATCGGGGCAGAGCTCGGTTCGGATATCCCTTTCTGTCTCGAAGGAGGGACTGCTTTGGCCAGGGGCCGGGGCGAACTCCTGGACAAGCTGCCGGCCAGCCCTTTTTTCTGGGTGGTTTTAGCTTTACCGCCGGGGGCCAAAGTTTCAACTGCCGCTGCATATGGCGGTTTCGATCGAACTTTTCTTGGACAGCCATCCCTGGATCGATTAATCGAGGCATTGCGAAAGGGCGAAAGAGAAGTTATTCTAATGTGGATGGGCGAAGAGCTGACCAACACTCTGGCAACTGCTGACCTGCCGGAAGCGAGCTCTTCCAGAGAGCTAAAAAATAATCTTATCGCCTGCGGACTCGAGCCGCAGCTTTCCGGCAGCGGGCCGACCCTTTTCATGCTTTTTGATTCGCCGGCAGAAGCAGGCAGAGCTTTGCGGGCGGTCGGAGAAGCGGGTGCCCGGGCCTATCTCTGCTGGACCGAAAATTTTAAAGGGAAGTGATAATCATGTTTGACGCACTAGTCCTGGCCGGCAGCAGTAAAGCAAGTGATCCCTTGGCCGAGTATGCCGGTGTTCAAAATAAGGCTTTTATTCCTGTTAAAGGCAGGCCTCTGATTACCTATATCCTTGACACTTTAGCTGCAACCCCAGCGGTCGGAAATGTGATTGTTGTCGGCCCGGCTAGAGAACTAAAAGCCCTGCAGCAAAAAGGCTATCGCTTTTTAATTGCCACTGAAGGTGACACCATTCTTAATAATGTCGCCAGTGCCATAAAACTTGCCGATCAGGGACGTCTCTGCCTTGTCATCACCGGTGATATTCCACTGCTTAGTAAGGCTGCTCTGGAAGAATTCTTAAAACTCTGCGCCCCCTATGACGGGGATCTCTATTATCCTGTCCTGAGCGAAGAGACCTGTCTAAAAAATTATCCTGATGCAAAGCGAACCTATGTAGTTTTAAAAGAAGGTCCGGTGACCGGTGGCAACATCGGTTTGATTAATCCTGCCTGGTTCATGAGAAAAAAAGATAGTCTCGAACTTTTTATCTCGTACCGCAAGAAGCCTCTGAAATTGCTTCGTATTCTACCTCTCTCGCTGGTTTTGAAATATTTTCTGAAAAAGCTCTCGCTGGCCGATCTGGAAAAGAGTCTCTCCCGTCTGCTGGAAATGAAGGCACACGCGGTACCTTGCCAGTGTGCTGAGATCGGTCTCGATGTGGACAAAATCAGCGACCTGGAGCAGGTCAGAAAACTGCTCTAATCCTACCTTCAGAAAAGCCCCCAATGGTAGTGGAAAGAGAAATATGCGAAATATCGCATATTAT
>CAYGHB010000157.1:0-4656 GCA_964349375.1 uncultured Syntrophomonadaceae bacterium
CTGTTAATACAACACTGGGGTTTTCACTTTTTTTAACTGTAAAAGTCGGGTTATAGTACAATTTGTAAATCAGATTTACAAATTGTACTGATCTCGCCTTCCACCTGCCGACAGACTACATAGGATAAACTGTGATCGGCAGATATTCCGCGTAACGCATAAAATCTTTGTCCAACGTAAAAACAGGCATCTTATGATTAGCCGCTACCGCACAAATTAAAAAATCAATATGCGACCCCTGGATTCCGTTAACCCGACAGACGCTATAAAAATAGGCCGCCTTTTCGTAATCAGCGGTGGTTATTAATAAATCTTCAAAAGCACCAAGCTTATTCTTAAGCAGTCTAAATTGCTTCTCGTCAGCAATACCCGATAAAATTTCCTGGCGTATAGGCCCAACGATAGCCACCTGCAAGCTTTCGATCAACTCTTGCAGTTTTTTTGCTACTGCTCTTTCCTCTTCATTTATTGCTTTTCTTCTCAGGGCGATCGACCAGACCGATGTATCTACCAATATTTTCATCAGCGATCTCTCATCTTTTTATATTCATATTCTTCTTCATATACTACAGTCCCAAAAAGATCGATCACCTCATTAACCTTTTGGCGCCTAATATATTCCTCAAGGGCTTTGTTAACAGTTTCTTTCTTTGTTTTAAAACCACCTAACTTCTTAGCAATTTCCAACAAACCATGGTCTATATCAAGGTTAGAAGCCATCGAAAACACCCCCTCCTATTTCTACTACATTATAGCACACATTCACATGTGTAAAAGTATCCTTCTCATATTAAATCTAACTATACTCGTTCAATTCAACAATTCAGCGTATCTTACAGGGCAGGATATTCATAAGCTTTAGTGGAAATATGTTTACTTATATTGTAATTGTCCGTTTTTTAACTGGGTGACCGGATCTTTTTTTCAGAAAGGGTGCTGGAAAGTGAACGCTCGGGAAGAAATAGCGCTTTTAATTAAATCCCGTTACCCGCTATTGTTTATTGAAACTGCCGACGAAGATTATTCCATAGCACAGTTAAAAGAGATAGCTGTCGAACAGAACCTGCAATATTTTCAGTGGTCACTAACCAGCGGGTTAACACGCGCAGAAAACCAGAACTCTTTTTACCAAAGTGAAGTTCCAGGGATAGCACTAAAAACCATCGACGATCTACTGGCAAAGCCCCAGCCCTGGGGAGCAGCACTCTTTGTATTAAAAGATTTAAGCGTCCATTTAAAAGACCCAATTCTCTTGAGACTGTGTAAAGATCTATTGAAAAAGATCAACAACCGTAAGGATACCCTCATTTTCCTGAGCAACAAAAGTAATTTACCACCAGAACTGGAACCTTATGCGGTTTACATTGTCGGAGGCTACCCCAATGTAAGCGAAATTAGAACTGTAATTGAAGATTCGATAGCTGAATTATCACGCTGGCACGATCAGGTTGCCATAAAGTTGAATGATAAAGAAACTGAACAACTGATCAGAGCCTTCAGGGGAATGACTTCACAGCAGATACGAAACATATTGCACCAGGCTACCCTGGATAACAATTGCCTTTGCATTGAAGACCTGGTCTCAATCGAAAATCAGAAGCGAAGAATATACGACCAGGAAGGCTTCCTGGAATTCTATCCACTGGACAGAAGCGAAGAGATCGGGGGCTTTAGCAACTTAAAAAAATGGCTTGAAAAGCGAAAAGAAAGCTTCGACTTTTCAGAAAAACCGCTCCTTCCACCGCCGAAAGGCGTTCTGCTCATGGGCGTTCAAGGGTGCGGAAAAAGCCTTGCTGCAAGAATTATCGCCAGAGAATTAAATTTACCGCTCTACCGTTTAGACCTGGGCAAACTCTATGGGTCATATATTGGAGAAACAGAAGAGAATTTAAGAAAAGCCCTTAAAACAGTAGCCAGGCTAAGCCCTATGTGCCTGTGGATCGATGAAATCGAAAAAGGACTTGCTGTTTCCGACAGTAAATCTGACGGAGGCGTTTCTAAAAGGGTTTTGGCAACATTTTTAACCTGGATGCAAGAGCGTAAAGATCACTGTTTCATTGCCGCAACTGCCAATGATGTTCAGGCGATGCCACCGGAATTGCTGCGCAAAGGTCGCCTGGATGAAATATTCTTTGTTGATCTGCCTGATGAACTGACCAGGGAAGAATTATTCAATATCCACCTTAAAAAAAGAGGCCTTCAATCAAACCAGCGCGACCTAAACACTTTAGCTAAACAGAGCGAAGGCTTCAGTGGCGCCGAAATTGAACAGGCCATTATCGCTGCACTTTACAGGGCAAACAGGCAGCAGCAAAAATTAGGAGCCAGACACATAACAGAGCAGCTGCAAACCAGTAAACCATTATCAATACTGCGCAGCGAAGAAATAAATGCTCTTCGCCAGTGGGCAAAAAGCAGAACAGTACCCGTATAATAAATATCCGAGCACAGAGGGGTCGGCAGATAAATATAAACCTGCATTGCTTGAGTTGGCTTGAAGATCATTACTGGGCCAATACATCTTCCAATACGCGCTCAATATCCATAAATCAAATAAACACGGCTATTATGCAGTGTTACTGCATAATAGCCGCAATGTGCGTTTATGCTAATTACATTATCCTCTAGTGATTGGGGTTAATCGTTGGCCAGCACCACCAGGCGATCTTCTGGTGCAAAGGTTACGAGGCTGTCTTTAGCCGGACTGATTGTCACCCCATGGGTTTCACCATTTCCCGCTGCAGCGTGCTCTAATTTATAACCAATAGCCATTTCTCCGCGCCTGGCCGCAACTTGCGACAGAGTATGAAAGTTGACGGGAACTCCGGTTTTGACGTATTCACTGACTGGCTTTAAATAAATTTCTGACCCGTCAGCGTCAAATATTTCGGCAAATACCGCATTGAGCCTGCGATTGCCAGAAATCTGGGCGATGAGAAGACTGACCAGTTTGTTGCTGACGATGAAATCGTTAACCCGTGCAACCTTGGCCAGTTCACTGTTTTTAATATCGAGCATTTCACTGACAATGGAAAATACCCGTCCGCTTTTCTGGGAGATATCCCGCAGGTGCAGCAATGTTACCAGGGTGCGGGCATCCGCGGTCTGAATATCTTCTTCATCCTCGCAGACAACAATCAGGTGATCATAATCCTTCTCCATTTCGCTGTCCAACAGACGACGGTCCGTAATATCGCCATGGATGAAACTGATTTCCGCCTTGAGGTTTTCCTTTTCCTTCAGCGCTTCCAGGCCAGCCATCGCTTCTTCCCGCTGAGAAATTACCTTAATTACTGAACCCTCAGCCAGGTAGTTATTGAGTTCCTCAATGACCCTGGCAACTTGCCAGTTCCACCCCAAGATCAGCGTGTTTTCGCTTAGCACCTCAGCAGCGGCCGCACTTTTATCTATGATTAGCTCTTCCTGCAGGGGCACTTTCACCGGGTTCATCTTAATCTTGCTGTCATCTTCGGCTATAATGATGATCTGATCCTCCGGCTTGATTATTGACTCCATCGGCGGATTAACAATCACTTTACCCTCAGAACATAGGCCAATCAAGGTGTCATCGTTGTAAAAAGCTAAAATATCCCCAATTTTTTTGCCGATAAGGTTTGGTTCGCTGTAAAAATAGATTTCCACCCCTTCAAAATCAAGCAGCTCAGTATAGACCGCCGATAATCCCGGCTGCAAACAAGTTTGGGCTATAATCCTGGCGATTAGGTCTCCAGTGAGGATAAACTCGGCTTCTCCCTGCCCGACGATCTCTGCTACCTGCATATTCTGTGAATTCTTGATCTGGGCAATGATATTATACTTTTCCGCCCGCCGTGCCGGGTTGTTGGTGATCGCTAAAACACTCTTGATCACATCCACATCCGGATTGGGTGAATGATCAGGCATCAACACGATAATAACCATGGCTGCGTTAAGATTGGTCATCGCCAGGTCGTGCATATCCATGGGGTTTCCCTGGCGACAAACTAGACGAAAGTTTTTGGGAGCGGGCAACCGCTGCTTCAGCTCTTCCTCCATCTCCACCTTATCTTTTTCTCCCATAATAGTGATACAGTGATACTTTTCTTCCTGCCGGGCAATCATGATCTCACTGACAATGGTAAATACCTGCTCTGACCAACCGAGGATAACCGTATGATTGCTCTCAATGACCCGGCTCTTCCCTTTGCGCAGCTGCTCAAGCTTGCTTTCCAAGCCTGCCGTCAGAATACCGATCAGGGCGCTGAAAATAAAGATTCCAAAGATGGTTACCAGGGACATCATCAGCAAGAAACCGAAAGAACCGGAATCGCCACCCAAAGTTCCGGCATCGATGGCCCGCATCAGGCTCATCCAGACGATAGTTAAAAAAGAAGTGCTCTGGCTGCCGTTTTCAGCAGGCAGAAAATTACCAGCCCAGACAATCAGCGAAATGACAACAATAGCGAAGATCGTAACCCCCGCCAGACCGGCGATCATAGCCGGTGTCCCTTTCGCCATAAAATTGTCGAACCAATAGCGAATACGGTCTTTTTTGGAGTAAAGCTGCATAAATTACCACCCTCTCATGCTATATTTATATTGTCAAGAGGACGGGGTTATCGACAGAGCTGACGCACGAAATAATTTTAAATTGCCAGCAACTGAAAAATCATGTTT
>CAYGHB010000158.1:0-4642 GCA_964349375.1 uncultured Syntrophomonadaceae bacterium
GCGTTCATCTTTTCCGGCCGGTTTAAGCCCATCAGCAGGACTTGGTTTTTTACCTCAACTGTTATTTTTGCCAATTCAAGTATCCTCCAATTGTTTATTCGTCAGTTATCTTCAATTCATTGAAAACGCTTACGATAATGGCTACAACCCCGGTATCAGAAAGAATGCCTAAATCATTTCTAAATATATTTAAACCTGCCGGACGGGGATGTATAATAGAGCATAAACTATTATAGCTTCATAGCAATAACTAAAGCAAACTACAGCTACCGCTTGGCAGCTTGAAAAAAGGGGGACATAATAATGAGTGACTCAAGGAATTATTATCTGCTACCATTAATGCTTATGCTTGGATTGCTGTTAATCCTGACAACGGGGGGATGCGCTAAAGTCGGTGATGATTTAAGCCTTACGGATGGTCCCGCGGAGCAGGTAGCTCCACTGGAGCTTGCCACCTCCTCTGAGTTTGCCCCTTACCGGCTGGAGCCGGTTACCATTACCCCGTCAATTGAACACGAACCGATTGCCCCAGACTTAAGCAACGTGCACGTGCCGATGACCTTATCGGTCGCGCAGCGCGAGCGATTGGCGGCAGATGGTTTTGTAGTCAGCCCCGGCATGCAGGAAAAAGAGTTTTTTACCCTCTATGAAAAAGCGCGCTACGACAATATTCCGGTCTTTATTACCAGCGATTCGCTGCTTCATGTTTACCACCTTCTTATTTAGCAAAACCCTGCGCACTGCCGAAGCCCAGTATTTTTACCCATTGCTCAAAGACTTAAACCAGGCTCTGGCCACTGAGTTGGCATTTTATCAACGCGATTTAAGCAGTGGACCATGGGCGGACCCCGCTCGGCGTGCGTTGGCCTTTGTTACAGTAGGTGGTAAGCTGGCTGACCCTGATTTTGCAGTGCCTGATGCAGTGGCCGATCTGGTTGGCGCGGAACTGAAGCTGATTGATGAGGCCGGGGGTCTTAAGCAATCGCCAATTTTCCCCGGATATATCATGGGAGAAGATTACACCCAGTACATTCCCCGGGGCCATTACACTAAAACTGACGAGTTGAAGGCCTATTTTAAAAGCATGATGTGGTACGGCCGCCTTAGTTTTCGTCTCTTCGACGAGGAAGAAACCAAGTCGGCAATGCTGCTGGTGCGGGCCTTAAGAAACACAAAGGTAAACGGTAAGCCGGCACTCGAAGTGTGGGCCGATCTCTATAACCCTACGGCCTTTCTGGTCGGGCGCAGCGATGATCTGACTCCCTTCGATTACCTGCCGCTGATTGAAGAACTATACGGCACGAACCCTACTCTGAAAGTTCTGTCTGACGAGGGTCGCTTCGCTGAGTTTGTTGATAAAGCTAATCTATTGTCGCAGCCTCAGATTATGGGTCTTTCCCTGACCGGCCTTGAACCGGAGCAGACCCAGGATAAAGGAATGCGTTTCATGGGCCAGCGCTTCGTGCCCGATGCGTATATTTTCAGCAACCTGACGTTTGATCGAGTCAGCGATTTTGAACATCGCCGGGGGCTGCCGATGGGCTTGGATCTATTCGCGGCAATGGGCTCTGAGAGGGCTTACCTGCTGCTGGATCAACTGGGTGAAACCGAATACAAGGGTTACCCGGAAAAAATGGAAAAGATGCGCCAGTGGACCGGTTCACTTACAGTGCAAGAATGGACTGAGACGGTCAATAATGGCTGGCTTTATTCGTTCTACCCGCTGATTGAAGAGCCCGGCCAGGGTTATCCCGATTTTATGCGTTCCACAGCCTGGCTCGACAAGCAACTGCATACCTGTCTCGGCAGCTGGGCGGAGTTAAAGCACGATACAATCCTCTATGCCAAGCAAAGTTATGCCGAGATGGGAGACGGCTGGGCACCAAGTCCGCCCGATCCGCTTCCGGCTCGCGGCTATGTGGAACCGGTGCCGGGGTTCTACGCCCGGCTGGCTGCACTGGCGACAATGACCAGGGAAGGGCTGCTTTCGAGGGGCTTAATCAGTGATCTTGATCAGATCAGCCTGCTGATGATCGAAGACCTGGCCCTGGAACTCAAAAAGATGGCGGAGAAAGAGCTTACCGGGGTGCCCCTCACCGCAGATGAACAGGAGATGATCCGTTACTACGGCGGCAAGCTCGAGCACCTGGTAATGGCCGCTTCAGATCTACCCGAAGGCGAGGAGGGAGCAGCTGGCTACATGGATGAAGAACCGCAGGCCGCGCTGATTGCCGATGTGGCCAATGATCTTGCCTACAGCGGCCCTGATTTTTCCGGCCAGGCAGTGCTCGAGGTTGGTGTGGGCAGGATAAACGAAATTCATGTGGTTGTCCCTCTGGTAGAAGATGATGGCACAATTACCCTCCAGGTGGCCAAGGGCGGGGTCTTCTCCTATTATGAATTCCCCTGGCCCGCTGAAGACCGCCTAACCGATGAAAAATGGCGGCAGCTGCTGGACGAAGGTGGCGCCCCGGAACCGCCAGCCTGGATTGAGAGCTTCTTTACGGTGGAGAGTGAGGACCATGATCTTTACAGCTCAATCTACGCTTTCCAGAAAGCAATGGTGAATGCGCTCTTTTACGTTGACGACAGTTATGTAAAGTCGGAATATTTTCAGGTGGCGGATGAAATGGCCTTTGAGTCAATCAGGTCTGAAATTGCCGGCCTGAAGCCGAAAAAACAGTTCGAAGGTCGCCAGCTAATTGTTTCCAGCTATCGTTCCTTTGACCGCCAGGCGGCTGGCCTGGCCGTGGTTACGGTGCACGAAACCTGGCAGGATAACCTTTATCGTTATGAAAAAGATGAGCACCCCTATTACACCGGAGATGAAAGCGATATGATTGTGATTGGTCGGCGCGGGCCCTATAGTATTGATCTTACCTATACCCTGAAACAGTTTGCAGATGGTGATTGGGTCGTAACCCGCATTGTATCAACTGATGCGCGGCCGCCCTGGCAGACGGTTGATTAGTTAATGGCAGTAGATGCATTAAAAAGTATGCGCTCTAAAAAGATGGCTTATTACGCACTTCTTACTTTTTTGGCAGCGGCCGCAGCGCTTGTCGCTTTTTATTGGTTTCAGCCACAACCTGCAGCAAGCCTGATCGGCTTTGCCTGCGACAGTGAGGGCTGCTTTGCGGTTACAGTTGATTAGACGGGGGTGATGGAACCCCATTTTGCCCTGAGGGAAAAGGAAGTCGATCTTACCGGCGACGGGCTGCCTGAAAAAATTGTTTTTGAAGATAACAGCCTGGCGGTTTTTAAAGACGAGATCAGGGTTTGGAAAAGCCTCCCCGCCTGGCTTGTTGTCGATTACTCCTTAGGTGATCCCAACGATGACGGTCGCAGCGAGATCCTGGTAGCGCTCTGGAAACCGGATGCTGATGGGGTCTTGCGCAGTCATCCTTTCATTGTCGGTTTCCGGGGCGGCCGTTATAAAACGATCTGGGGCGGTTCCGCGGTAACCTATGGCATCCAGGAGCTGCTGCTGGCTGACCTTGACGGCGACGGCAGGCAGGAGTGGATTGTGCTTGAATCAGCCGATTTGCAAGCCGGACCCGGGGCCACGCTGCGCACCCTCTCAGTCTGGGACTGGCACGGCTGGGGTTTCAATCTGCGCTGGCGCAGCGAGGCAGGCCATTACAGCAATTTAACGCTGGGTACAGCTGAAGACACTGATAGGGCAACACTGTTTGTTCAGAAGCGCTATTGATATCTAAACCGAAAGCCAAAGACACGTATTTACAACACGTGTCTTTGGCAGTATAATCGGCAAAGAGGAGGAGTAGCAATCTAGATGCGTCATGAGCCATCGAGGGAGATCATCAGGCGTTTGGTTAAAGAAGGTTGGTACCTGGCTCGTGTAAAAGGGTCTCATTATCAATTTAAACATGATGAAAAGAAGGGTGTTGTTACTGTTCAGCATCCCAAGGATACGATATATGGTAATACCCTGCGCAGCATATATCATCAGGCAGGGTGGCAGTGGTGATAGGACTTTTTGATAGGTGAGGTGTTCGGTAATGGTTGACCGTTATATTTTTCCGGCTGTTATATATCCTCCGGAACAGGAAGGATTAGATTATTGTGTTGTTTTTCCTGATCTTAAAGTTGCGACCCAGGGTGAAACATTAGAGCAGGCTCTTGATATGGCGAAAGAGTTGCTCGAGTTAACCATATTCGGGTTGGAAGAAGACGGTGATCAGATTCCCGTTGCTTCTGATCCGGCCACTTTAGGAATCGAGCAACCGGGAGCTTTTACAACATTAATTGTGGTCAATATGCCTATGGTCCGGACAGAAATGGACCTTCAATCTGTCAGGAAGACAGTAACCCTGCCAAAATGGTTAAATGATCTGGCTGAAAATGCCGGGGTCAATTTTTCTAAAACCTTGCAAACAGCACTAAAACTAAAACTTGATTCATCTGATCCGCCGGTTTATGTTTCTGAAAAACAGGAACTGTATCTGCCGGAGGATGATTAAATGATTTGGAACGGCCTTCATAACCCTGATCTGAAACCACAGGAAGCTGATGTTGTCATCTTGGGCCTGCCCTTTGACGGTGCTGCATCATACCGCAAGGGGTCGGCGGAAGCGCCCGACCGGATCAGGAGCATATCACACCACATCGCGCCAACCAC
>CAYGHB010000159.1:0-4640 GCA_964349375.1 uncultured Syntrophomonadaceae bacterium
GGAAGAAGATTGCGTTACATGTACCAGGGGAGGGAGTTTGCTGTACATCCACCAGGAAAGGGAGTTCGTCGTTTATCCAACGGGGGAAGAAGATTGCTGTACATGTACCAGGGGAGGGAGTTTGCTGTACATCCACCCGAGGAGGAAGATTGTCGTTTATCCACTTATGAGAGCGCGTAGATGCTAGTTTATTATTCATCGCAGTATATTTCACAAATCAGATTTTGAGGTAGAGGCCTGATGAAAGCATATTTAAAACTGTCGTGATAAACTGCTGATCACGATTGCTCTGACAGGTAAAACTTGTGGTTCTTTAAGAGGATTTCACCAATAGCTTTGTAGAGATAGATTAAACTTCCGTGTTAGCAAACCATGTGGTGGCGGTAGTAATAAATCAGAAGCGAACATAAAGCGAGGTCGATAGAATTACAGGTGAGCCAAAGGCCGAAACGGGTCCCGGCCTTCAAAATAATAAATAACATTTTCAGCTTTTTGAAGGCCGGGCCGAAAACTGAAGACTTTGTGTCGAATATTGAGGCTGCCCGCTGAAGCCTGCAGGCGAACCGTCGATAATTCTTTCCGAGCGATCAGTGAGCGCTGATTTATTGTCAACGCCACCTGTCTAATTGCAAAAAGTAAAAATGTAATATGGCATTTTACTTACCCGCTATGAAGTCCTCGGTCATCTGGTAGGCCTGGTGGTCCGGATACTGGACTGGCGGGTGCTTGGAGAAGAAAGCCGAGGGGCCTTCCAGAACACCGCCCAGGCCGCGATCAAGAGCTAACTTGCAGCAGCGGATGGCATCAATAGTGATGCCGGCCGAATTGGGCGAATCCTCAACACTTAAGCGCATCTCGAGATTAATAGGCACATTGCCGAAAATCTGCCCTTCCATGCGCAGGAAACAGACCTTGTTATCTTTCTGCCAGGGCACATAATCGCTGGGTCCGATATGAATATCACGATCAGCAAGCCTCTTTACAGCAGCAGACTGCACCGCTTCGGTCTTAGAGATTCGCTTGGTAGCAAGACGCTCATGATTGGTCATGTTCAAAAAGTCAGTATTACCACCGGTGTTTAACTGGTAAGAGCGTTCAAGCTTAACACCCCGCTTGCCGAAAAGCTCAGCCAGGGCACGGTGGACAATAGTGGCTCCCAGCTGCGACTTAATATCATCCCCGATGATCGGGATCTTTTTCTCCGCAAAGCGAGCAGCCCAGGCAGGATCACTGGCGATAAAAACAGGAATGTTGTTGATCAAAGCCACACCGGCTTCCAGGGCACATTCCGCGTAGAAACGGGTAGCTGCTTCTGACCCGGCAGGCAGGTAGTTTAACATGATCTCCGCCTTTGATTCACGCAGGGTTTTGACAATCTGCGCCTGATCGGCTTCTTTTTGATCAGCCAAAAGAAAGCTATACTGCGGGTCGTGGTCGAGCATATGCGCTGAAACGCCATCCATCACTCTGCCCATCTGCACCTTTACTCCACTGGCAGGCAGCTCGGAGTATAGTACTTTTGCACAGTTAGGCGGGGCAAAAACAGCTTCGCTTAAATCACGCTCCACTTTGCGCTGATCTACATCGAAAGCAGCACAAACTTCAATATCATAAGCGTGGTATCCACCAATAGACCAATGCATCAGGCCGATAGCATCCTTTTCTTCTATTTCGCGGTAGTAGTGAATACCCTGAAACAAGGCGGCGGCACAGTTGCCGACCCCAACGATTGCGATGCGTATTTTAGACATCTAGCGATTCCTTCTTCCTAACAATAAAGATTTACTGCAGTTAACCCAAAAAGTATTATAACCGATTGTCAGCGTTTAGGGAAACAGGTTAGGTAACCAATTTAAAAGCTGTGCTATAATCGATAAAAAAGTATGGGATTGGAGTGATTTTGATGGCTACAGGCCCTGTTAAAGTTGGTGAAGTTAATGACCTTGAAATCCATCGTCTTGAAACTGAACCTTTTGGCACGAACACTTATATACTGCTTTGCCCGCAGGCGGGTGAAGCAATTCTGATCGATGCACCGGGTAATGCCGACCTGATTCTGGACCGGTTAAGCGGCTACAATGTTAAAATGATTGTCATCACCCACGGCCATGTTGATCATATCATGGCCCTGAATGAGATAAAAAATTCTCTTCAGGCCCCTCTGGCCGTGCACAAAGAAGATAGCTCTTCGCTGCCCTTTAAACCGGAAATCTATCTAAAAGATGGCGACCAGATTACATGCGGCGAGCACCAGATTATCATTATGCATACTCCCGGCCACACAGCCGGCAGTATTTGCCTGCTTGCCGGGAAATACCTGCTGGCAGGCGACACAATTTTTCCCGGCGGTCCGGGCAAGACAGCCACCCCTGCCGATTTTAAAACCATTTTACAAACCATTCGGCAGAAAATATTGCCCCTGCCGGATGATACGATAATTCTATCCGGCCATGGCGACCCCACTATATTAGGCAAAGAGAGAAAGCTGATCGCCGCTTTCAGCGCCAGGGCGACCGATGATCAGCTTTGCGGTGATGTTACCTGGACATAAAGAATCATAGTTTGTGCTTGTGGGCTACCAGAGAATTTCAACCAGGTGAAAGGCTTCGGCAAGCTCAAAATCCTGCTCAGCAGCGGCATCTTTGGCCCGCTGGCGCAGCCATTGCTCAATTGACTCCGCGTGATGACCGCCTACCTGGCTTTGATGACAGCGCAGGGCGGCAAGCTTGGTTTCAAATGTAGCGGTTATATCGGAAATATAGTTAGGATCTTCGCTGGCCCAGAACAGAATCTCCTTTACCTTATGTGGCATTAAACCTTCCTCATAGAGATCCGGATAGGAAAGATGATCACGGGCATAGGGGAAAGCTGCATCAAGAACTACCTGGCCGGTAATCCGGTGATCGCGATGCCAGATATAGCGGCGATAAGGATCGGCCGTTACCAGCATATCGGGTTTGTAGGTTCGAATCTGACGGACTATTTCTTTTCGAAACTCGGGCGTGTCTTCGAGGGTCTGATCCTCGTAGCCGAGAAATATTACTTCATCAACCCCGAGCAGATCGGCGGCCGCCTGCTGCTCTTTCATTCTCGTCTTAGCCAGCTCTTTCGGGTCTACCGCCGGATCGCTGGTGCCTTTTTCACCACCGGTGCAGATAACATAGACAACCGTTTTCCCCTCCTTTACCCACTTGGCAACCGAACCGGCTACACCAAACTCAGAATCGTCAGGATGGGGGGCAATGATCATTATGTCAGCTTTCTTTCCGCTCACTAGATTCGCTCCTTCTGCTTCAAAAACCAACCTCAATTATAACCTATTTTCAATTAGGCTGTGGCAGATATCAGTAAAGCACTCTGCCGCAAACGTCCAGCTGAATTTTTTCAATAAATGGTCTGCAGCAGCTCCTGCGATAATTGGCTCCGTGGTGATCGCCTCCCTAATCAGATCAGCCCAGAGAACGGGGTTGCGCTCCGGAACCACGAGAATGTGGCTTTCGCTGCCTGAAATCTCAGCCAGCTCAGGGATCACCCCGACAGGGCCGGCGACTACTGGTGTATTGCAGGCCAGTGATTCGAGAACGACCAGGCCAAAGCTCTCGTAAAAAGATGGAATAACGGTTACGGCTGCTGAGTTGTAATAGTAAGGCAGGACCTCGTAAGCTGCGCGACCGGCAAAGACAATCCGGTCAGTAAGCTTAAGCCGGTCGGCTGTCTTTTTAAGATCTTCTTCAAGATCGTTGCTTTGATCATCACCGCCAACAATCACAACCTTGTATTCTAAAGTCTGATCGATTAGAGCAGTGGCAGCCAGGAGCAGTTCAAAACCTTTTACCGGTTCAAGGCGCCCGACAGAGAGAATGATCTTTTCTGTTCCAAGGCCAATTTTTTCTTTTGAAAAAGAACGGTCCAGCGGTCGGAAGAGGTTGCGATCAATACCAACCGGAATGACCTGAACCCGATCGGGATCTAGGCTGTAATAGTTTATCAATCTTTCTCGCTCAGATTGCGAGGCCACAATCAACAGGTCGGTTCCAAAAGCCAGTTTCTCTTCGGCTTCCAGGCGTTCCAGAGGCTCCTTTTCACCGGGGCAAAGCTCATTCTTAGCCCGTCCAAGAGTGTGGAACATCAACAGGTGGGGCAGCTGCCATTTAGTTTGTAACTGCTGACCGACCAAACCTGAAATCCAATAGTGGCTGAAGAGCAGATCGTAGTGAAGGTTGTTTTGCTGACTGAAATCTTCAATTATTTCGGCTAGGGGGTGGGCATGATCTGCCAGCTCGTATTTGCATAGCGGGCCGAGCCCGTCGTTGATTGAAATAAGGCGAACATTGGTGGAAACTTCTGTTACATGGTGATTTGTGCCTGCAACTGCCCTGGTGTAGATGTCTACCATATGTCCCGATAAGCCAAGGGCTTTTGTCAGGCCGAGCAGGTAGGTGCTCATCCCCCCGGTATCTTTTGTTCCCAGCGCGCCGAGAGGTGAGCTGTGGATGCTTAAGATCGCTATTTTTAGTTTATTTTTCAAGACCTCTCTCCTTTATTTATGGGCCTTCACCCCCACCCCGAATTAGAGGGGAGAAGTTAGAGGTTGGAGGTGAGAAAACCGAAACCATTTCACCCCCACCCCGACCCTCCCC
>CAYGHB010000160.1:0-4620 GCA_964349375.1 uncultured Syntrophomonadaceae bacterium
CCGGTCTCCGACTGGGCGGCAACCAGGTTTATTATTACCGGTGGCAAATTATTCCCTCCCCCAAAACATGTCCGGCAGCTGTGTAAAAAAAACTTATAAAAGCTGATTTTCATAAAATATTATGCCAAAGAAGAATTAGAACCAAATTGATCGGCAAACATCTAAATAGAAATTTCTGCGCAATGACCGCTGCAGAAGTAAGCGCGAAAAAATGTCAGCCTCCGGTTTTTGACATGCCGCGCATAGTGCCCGCTTTGACTGAACCGCATATGCCATCAGCGGTCATCTGGTGCTCGACCGGTTTGTTGCTAAGCACTTCTTTAATCAGAGTTTGCAAAGCTTTCTGATCGTCAATTACCGGGCGCACTGGTTTCTCATCTTGCCAATAGAGACAGGCTTTCAGGTTGCCTTCCGCGGTGAGGCGCAACCGGTTACAGGAATCACAGAAATGTTTGCTGATCGGGTGAATGAGGCCGATTGTTCCCTTGCCTCCCGGTATGCTGTACGACTCAGCCGGTCCTGCCCCGCCGATCAGGGGTATTGAGGTCAAAGGCAAGCCCGCTTTTACCGCAGTTTCTTCAACGAAGCTAAGCGGCAAATAATGGTCGCGGTAGCCGCTGTCATGATCACCGATCGGCATATACTCGATGAAACGTACGTGCAGTTCACGATCGCGGGTCAACTGCAGAAAATCGAGCACCTCGCTGTCATTAATCCCTTTCATTAAAACCGTATTCAGTTTTACCGGCTTCAGGTCATGATCAAGCGCGGCCTGAATACCACCTAAAACTTGCTGCACTTCGCCGCGGCGGGTTATACTGTGAAATTTTGCAGGTTGCAGTGAATCAAGGCTGATGTTGACCCGGTTCAGGCCTGCTTCCTTCAGCTCTGCTGCGTAACGGGGCAGTAAGATCCCATTGGTGGTCATTGCCAGGTCGGTTATTCCTTTAACCGCAGCGATTTCGCGGATCAGCTCTACAACGCCATTACGCACCAGCGGTTCACCACCGGTGACACGGATTTTACTGATCCCCAAACCTGCCCCGGCGCGAACAACTTTGAGGATATCCTCGTAGCTGAGAATATCGCTATGGGCGAGCTGTTCAATCCCTTCCTCGCCCATGCAATAAATGCAACGCAGGTTGCAGCGGTCGGTTATTGAGATTCTCAGGTAGTCATGTTTTCTGCCATGTGCATCAATTAAGGCCATCGTTTCAGGCTCCTTTGCAACGACGTATTGCCTTTCTGTTATGGTTCTTCGATAACTTGTCCGGCATCGCGCATACTGTAACCACCCAGAGCTTCAACCTGCTGCTGGAACCGGCTATCGCTAATGATCTCCAGCAGCAGCGCCGCTTCAGGGCTTGTGTAGAATGAGTTGCTCATCAACAGGTCGTAGCGTTCTTCAACCAGGGGGATGAACTCAAGGTCGAATGCCTTTGCTGCCGGTAAAATACCGAGACCAACGCGGGCCGTTCCGGCGGATACAGCGGCGGCAACATTCAGGTGGGTATGTTCTTCGCGCTCGTATCCATAAATTTGGGACGAGGAAAGCCTTGCTTCATTCAAAAGGTGGTCGAAAAGCAGGCGAGTGCCGGCCCCGCCCTGACGGTTGATAAAGCTTAATTTATGATCAGCGATATCTCTTATTGAGGTCACATTGTCCGGGTTTCCTTTAGGGACAATCCAGCCTTGCATTCTGTAGACAAGATTAACCAGGTGCAATTCTTTTTCAGGAAATAGTTTTTTAATGTACGGCCAGTTATAGGTTTTCGTCGCCGGGTCGAAGAGATGAACTCCGGCCAGGTGAGCCTGGCCGCGGCCGACCGCTGTAACGCCGCCCATACTGCCCAAGTGAGCCGATGAGAGGCTGGTTAACGGATCGCGCTCTTTCAGG
Organism: uncultured Syntrophomonadaceae bacterium; assembly: GCA_964349375.1. Taxonomy (GTDB): domain Bacteria; phylum Bacillota; class Dethiobacteria; order DTU022; family DTU022; genus UBA993. The sequence continues at coordinate 1,898 of CAYGHB010000160.1, forward strand.
GCAGTTGCCAGCAGATCGATAACCAGGTCGTGGCTGCCGGCGGCGAGCAGGTTATGACGCAGCTCACTCTGCGGCCGGTAAAGTTCAACTTCTACCTCTTCACCCTGCTCAAAACCAAGAGAGTTGGTTGCAATGATCAGCAGACCGTCAGCGCGCACCAGTGACATGGTCACTCCGGCACCACGGGTCAGGGGGTTGGCCATAAAGCGGCCATTTACATAGCCAATGGTCATTCTTACAAATTCTTCAACACCGATCTCAGAAGTGACTCTACGTCCCAGGGTTACGGCCATTTTTTCGCGTCTTGGCACCGGCAGGCCCAGGTAACGGCATATAAACGGCTGTACAAACCATTCCAGGCTCATATAGGCTGAGACCGGGTAACCAGGCAGGCCGATAACCGGTTTTCCACCGACCTTGCCGAGAATGGTCGGTTTGCCTGGCCGGGTAGCCACCCCGTGCAGAAAGACTTCGCCCAGTTCCTTAATTACAGCATGGGTGAAATCCTTTTCACCGGCTGATGAACCGGCAATGACAAGAACCAGATCTGCTTCGCCGAGGGTAGAACTAATCGCTTCCTTAATCTTTTGAGGGTCGTCAGGAACAACAGGTTTAACCGAAGGTTCAGCTCCCCATTCCCGCAAGTAGGCAGCGATTACCGCGCTGTTGAAATCGGGGACACTCCCTTTTTCTCTTCTCTGTCCGGGATCAACTATTTCCGAACCGCTGGGAATAATCGCAGCCTTCGGTTTGGCCAGTACTATAATTTCGGTAATACCACCGGCAAGCAAGGCTCCAAGATCAGGGGGGCGCAGATAGTGGCGAGCAGGCACGATCAGTTCTCCGGCAACAACATCCTCACCAACTGCGCGGACATGCTGCCAGGGCGTAGCCGGGGCAATAATTTCGATAGTTCCATTTTGGAGAAGTTGAATCTCTTCAATTTTAATTACGGCATCGAAGCCTGCGGGAAGAGGCCCGCCGGTATTAACGTTATAGTAGTCTGCTTCAGGGTTTAAGCTAAGCGGCCGCTGATCAGAAGCGCTAAATGTTTTTATGGCCTGCACGGCAATGCCATCCATAGCGGCTGCGTGGTAGCCAGGCATCGAAAGACGTGCAAAAACAGGTTCAGCAGTTACCCGGCTCAAAGCCTCTCTGATTGGCAGAGACTCTGTCCGGCAGGGAATTTCCACCACGGCCAGCAGTTTTTGCAGCGCCTCTTCTCTTGGGGTATTGCTTAAATAGATTTTTCGCATTGATTCACTTTCACTCCCAGACATTGATTTCAACAGTATCCCCGGCGTTTAAGCCTTCTCTGGCGGCGGGAACAACCAGAAGGCCGTCTGCTTCGGCCAGGGTGCGCAGCATTCCCGAACGCCCCAAAACAGGAATAGCAAGCAGGCCGTCCGGGCTTTTTTCCAGCTTGATCCGTACATAATCGGTCCGGCCCGATCGGGAAGAAATATTGCGGGTTAAAGATGCCCGTACCGTTGGAGCATAAAATTTTATTGCCCGCCCAGCCAGGCGGGCAATAATCGCCTGGCCGAAGATGGCGAATACATTCAAAGCAGATACTGGGTGCCCCGGCAGTCCGAGTACCGGTTTGCCGTTACAATTGGCAAGCAGGGTTGGTTTACCGGGTTGAATCGAGATTCCTTCAACCAGCAGGCCGGGTTTCCCCAGCTCCTGTATAGTCAGGGCAGTGTAGTCTCGGCTGCCAACCGAACTGCCTCCGGAAAAAACCAGCAGGTCAACCTCGGCTATCATGGCCCGGCTGCGTTCAAGGAAAGTATCGAAATCATCGGGTAGAATGCCGCCATATCTTAAGACTGCCCCATACTGCTCAGCCAGGTAGTGCAAGGCCGGGGCATTACTATCCCTGATTTTTGCCGCTTCGAGTTCTCGGGTGCGGTAGTCGACCAGTTCGTCACCGTTGGAAAAAAACCCAACAATAGGCTGACGGTATACTTCTACATCAGTTATGCCTAACGAAGCAAGCATGCCGATTTCCGGCGCACGCAAGCGGTGCCCCTGAAGCAGGGCAGTGGCGCCTTGCTGCAAATCTTCTCCGCGGTGAATAACATTTTCTCCCGGAGCTACCTGGCGAAAGCTCTGCACCAGCGTTCCGGTTATATCAGTATCTTCAATCATAATAACGGCGTCAGCGCCTTCGGGAAGAATTCCCCCGGTGTGCACCAGGCAGCACTGGCCTTTAAAAATCGGGGGAGCGGTTTCACCCATGCGCACTTCCCCGCTGTACTCAAGCAGAGCAGGTAGGTCTTCGCTGGCGCCGAAACTATCTTTGGCAGCGACTGCGTAGCCGTCGACAGTCGATCGCGTAAATCCGGGCACATCTTCCAGGGCTGTAAGCGTTTCGGTCAGGCAGCGCCCGCCTGCCTTTTCTATGGGCAGAATTTCGCTAGCCAGAGGGGAGAATTGTTCTGTTATCATTTTCAAAACAGCTTCAGGGTCGGTGACCCGCATCAGTTTCATCAAAACACCTCTTTAGGCAAATTAAATAAGCCGCGTCTCATTAGATAAGAAAACACGGCCTGATTGGCATAGTCTCCTTTCCGTTAACGGGAGGCGGAGGAATTTCTCCCTCAACCCAGGCCTGTCACCATAGTCGCTGAGCGGCGGTAGGTAACAAGGCTCGGAGTCTGCTATTTAATTTTCATAGCTATTATAACATAACCTGCTTAATACGGGAATAAGAGTAGGCC
>CAYGHB010000161.1:0-4611 GCA_964349375.1 uncultured Syntrophomonadaceae bacterium
CCGGATCGGTTTGATTACCTCAAATCTGGTTATCGGGGAAACCTATACCTGGTTAAGGATTAAAACAGACTTCCAGATCGCGTCAGATTTTTTACATACAGTCAGGCGTAAATCTGAATTAAGACAAATAGAGATAATTTATGCGGACTATTTATTAGAACAGCAAGCGGGCTTAATCTTGGAGAAATATGCCGATCATCGTTTTTCTTATGCTGATGCTGTCAGTTTTTGTATTATGCAAAACTTAAAAATTAAGAAAGCTTTTGCCTATGATCGACACTTTATAACGGCCGGCTTTCAGTTAGTTGGTAGCAGCATTAAATGAAATCCGGGGCACCAAGCTTAGCCCGATCTATACCGAACCAAAGCCGGGCGACGTGAAGCACTCTCTGGCCGCTATAGAGCTAGCCAAGGAGCTGAAGTTAAGGTTGACTTCATGGAAGGCTTGCAGCGCACTGTAGAGTGGTTCAAAAGGTAAAAAATTTTTGCTTGCTAATGTGTAATATGACACATATAATATGTGTATAAAGATGTGATAACGAAAGACGGGTGAGAATAGTGAAAGATTACAAAACTGTTGCTGATACTATTCAATTTGTCAAAGAAAGCATGCTAACTGTCAGCGATTTAACCCGGACAAAAAAATTGACTGAAATCTTAAACTCTTATGCTGATCGAAGCAGTCGTGCCGTCTATATCGTTCAGAACAGTAAAAATAGGCAGGCGCGGGCGGCGATTGCCGACTTAGACTACTTCCAGGAGTTGCTACGTTATAAGGAAGCTGTAGACGCAGCGACAGATGAGATTATGCATGAAATAATCCTGGAAAGAATGGACGATGTTGCTGATATTGAGCTGGAAAAGGTCATAGCTGACTTTAACTTAGACGAGAAGAGAATCTTGGAACTGGTTAATTTAATTGAGGAAGATTAAATGAGGATTAGCGATCTCAATAACCTTCTGAAAAACCATTTTGTGGAAATTAAGTTTTCAGCAATGGCGGTTAGGGATTTGTCAGGATACAATCGCAATGTTCAAGAACAGATCATGGCATTAATCATTAAACGAGCTCTAAACGGACCCTTGATCGGACCAAAGGGTGTCGGTAAGCCATTAAGCAGAGAATTGAACGGTTTCACAAAGCTTAAATTGAAAAAGCTTAATATCAGGGTTGTATATAAACCAGAGCAATCAGCTAATATCGTAACAATGCAGATAATTGCGATTGGCCCCCGCGATAATAACCTTGTCTATCGAAAAGCAGCCCAAAGGCTTAATCAGTTTGAAAAAGAAACGCAAAAATAAAGAATAGCGGGGAAAAAGTATGAAAACGGTACTAGTAACTGGTGGGGCAGGTTATATCGGTTCGCACACGGTGCGGGTTCTAAAGCGCGCCGGTTATGGTGTTGTTGTTTATGATAATTTTAGCCGCGGACACTTAGAAGCGGTCGAAGGTTTTTCAGTGGTGGAGGGTGACACAGCCGATAGCAGGTTGCTCAAAAAAGTATTACAAGAGCAAGAGATTGACGCGGTAATGCATTTTGCCGCCCACAGCCAGGTGGGAGAATCAGTAGCACAGCCCCGCCTTTATTATGAAAATAATGTGATTGGCGGTTTAAAGCTGTTAGAGGCTGTTTTGGATGCCGGGATAAAACATTTTATATTTTCTTCGAGCGCTGCGGTTTACGGCGAGCCTGAAAGTGTGCCGATAACAGAAGGTCATCCTCTTAAGCCGACAAACCCGTATGGTGAAACCAAGGTAATAATCGAAAGAGCGCTTGCCTACTATGAGCAAGCTTATGGCTTAAAATCGGTAAGTTTACGTTACTTTAATGCTGCCGGCGCAGCGGTGGAAGGTGGAATCGGTGAGGATCATGATCCGGAAACTCACCTGATACCGCTTGCCTTAAAGGCTGTTTTGGACCAGGACAAGCCGCTAACAATATTTGGCGACGATTATCCCACGGCCGATGGCACGGCGGTTCGCGATTATATCCATGTTGATGATTTAGCCGTTGCTCACTTACTGGCCCTGGAAGCGCTAATAAACGGAAAAACCACCTCAGTTTACAATCTGGGTAACGGCAGCGGTTTTTCGGTGCTTGAGGTGATCCGGGCGGCGGAACAGGTAACAGGCAGGAAAGTGCCTTACACTATAGGACCGCGGCGCGAAGGAGACCCCGCAGTGCTGGTGGCTTCAGCCGATAAGGCCAGGGCAGAGCTTGGCTGGCAGCCGAGTTATGCAAGTCTAAAAAAGATCATCGAAACCGCCTGGGAATGGCATCTGAATAACCCTACCGGAAAAGAAAGATTAATGACATCTTTAGACATTTAAACTTAAAAATTGCAGCAGAAAATGTAATTTTATAGTATAATAGCGCCATAGAGATATATTCATGTTCAGGGAGGAATTAAAAATGGCTGAATCAAGAAAAGAGATCCGCAAAGAAAAAGCAGGCTCATCGAAATCGAAGCTGTATAAGATTATTGCCGTGGTTTTGATCCTAGCGGGAGTAGGTGTACTTGGTTTTGCCGGTTTTCAGAAGCTTTATGTAAACTATCAGCAGACTAAGTTACGTGATGAATACCACGCAACTGCCGGTTTTAAGCGGGTAGACCTGGTGCCGGAAAAGATTGCCATCGAAGAATGGGAGCCGATGCGCCTGATAATCCCAAAAATTGATGTTGACCTGATCACTGTCGGTGGTGGCAGTGTGTTTGACAAAGCCCTGCTTGATAAAGGCCCTACTCATTTTAACGATTTAACCAGTATGGGGCTTGATGTACACGGTGATCTGCCGAATACCGAAAACGGTAATGTCTCTTTTGCCGGACACCGGGCTGGTCGCTGGAATTTCTTTTTAAATATTGATAAGCTTGAGCCGGGTGATGAGATTTATTTAGATGTGGCCGGTTTCAGGTTTATTTATAATGTGGAGTGGGTCAAGGTATTCGGTAAATATGACTGGGAACCGCTGGAGCGGACCGATTATCCGGCCATTACCCTGCAGACCTGTGAACCACCTCATATAACGAACCCCAACTATCGCCTGATGGCCCGCGGTAAACTGGAATCTGTTATTTCGATACCGGTGGAGCTGCCGGATGCCAACTAAGGAAAGTGAACAAGTTAAGCGGCGCTGCCGATTCTGTGCGGCGCCGCTTGAACATGTTTTTGCTGATCTCGGTACGTCACCCCTGGCCAATTCTTACTTGCGACCGGAACAGCTGCTTCAACCGGAATCATTTTATCCCCTTGTTGCTTACGTTTGCGCCTCCTGTTACCTGGTTCAATTAGAAGAGCTCAGCAGCCCCGGCGATATTTTTAGCGACTACGCCTATTTTTCGTCATTCTCGGACAGCTGGCTTCAGCATGCTAAAGGATATTGTGAGCAGGTAATTAATCGTTTTAGTCTCAATAATAATTGCCTGGTGATCGAGATCGGCAGCAATGACGGCTACCTGCTCAAATATTTTAAAGAAGCCGGAATCAAGGTGTTGGGTGTTGAACCAGCTGCCAATGTAGCTAAGGCGGCCATTGATAAGGGTATAGAGACATTGGTTGGCTTTTTTGATCACAGCCTGGCCGGCGCATTAGCAGCCCAGGGTAAAAAGGCAGACCTGATCATTGCTAACAATGTTTTAGCGCACATCCCGCAGACAAATGATTTAATGCGCGGTTTGCATAAACTGTTAAAACCGGAAGGCACAATCACTATTGAAACTCCCCATCTGCTCAGCCTGATCGAAGAAAACCAGTTTGATACAATTTACCACGAACACTATTCATATTTTTCCTTAACCACCCTGGAAAGAATATTCAAAACCCATCAGCTTGCCTTATACGATTTGGAAATGCTGCCAACGCATGGTGGCTCGCTGCGCCTTTTTGTCGGCCACCTTGATAAATATGAAGGAAAAGCAAGCGCTTCTGTCAGGCAGGTTTTAGCGGAAGAAGAGCGAAAAGGTCTTAAAGAGATTAGTTTTTACGAATCTTATGGCGACCGGGTTCTGCAGGTTAAACGCAACATTCTAAAAGGCTTGATCGGCCTAAAAGAAGAGGGAAAATCGATTGCCGCTTATGGCGCACCGGCCAAGGGCAATACTTTGCTTAACTATTTAGGCATTGGCACTGATTTTATTGATTACACTGTCGATCGCAATCCGAACAAGCAGGGCTGTTTTCTTCCAGGCAGCAGAATCCCGGTTTACAGTCCGGATAGAATAGCCAAGACCAGGCCGGATTATCTGCTGATCTTACCCTGGAATCTGAAAGAAGAGATCATGGAGCAGATGGCTATGATCAGTAGTTGGGGAGGCCGATTTATTTTACCGATACCTGATTTCAAAATTATTTAGAGATGAGGTGATCCGGTGAACCGTAACTTAGTATATTTTCTTGTGGGATTGATTTTTATGACAATGATGACTTGCTTAGCTGGATGCCGGGAACCGGATCTAGAGGTCGACCCGGAAGATCTCAGCCTGATTGATCAGTACATTGAGGAGCTTTCTCTGGCTTTACTTGATGTTGAACCTGATTTATTGGGCTGGGTTCGTGAACCCTACTCCGATAATTATCCCCTGAAATACAATGAAGAGCGGATTACC
>CAYGHB010000162.1:0-4545 GCA_964349375.1 uncultured Syntrophomonadaceae bacterium
CTGCCTTTATAGTTATTAATAATCTTTATAAATTGAAAGCTCTAAATCAAATATAATTAGATTTGCCGGTTTGTATCTTTTTGCGATGTAGTAGAATGATTTTTAAGGTATAACAACATTAGAGATTGCGGACCGGATAATATGTTATAAATAATAGTGGTCTGCCTTCAATTAGGGCAGCCATAATAGATTAGAGACAGGAGCAGTCATGGCTATAAATTGTTACGTTACTTTTCCGACTACATTTTACGCTATCCGCGCTGAAAGCCTGCTGAAGAAGAAAGAAGTTGCTTTTAAGATGGTTCCCGTACCGCGCGCAATCAGCTCAAGCTGTGGCACTGCCCTGCGCTGTGCCTGCCCTGATTTGAAAATGCTCAAAAATTATCTTGCTGAAAACAATACAGAGATGGAAAGCTTTTATCAGCTCGAAGAAGAAGGCCTGAAGATACCAATGGTCAAGGAGCTCAAACCCGATGAGTTGCAATAATCAGAGTGAAACAGCCAAGTTGAACCTTTACTTTGACAACTCTGCCACCTCCTGGCCGAAACCGGAAGCGGTTTACAGGGCGGCAGAATTACAGATGCGCCAGATGTGCGGCAATCCCGGCAGATCGGGTCATACCAGGACTCTTGAAGCGGATCGGCTAATCTACAGGACCAGGGAAGCGCTGGCCGCCCTTTTTAACGCAGACGATCCGGCCCGCATTATCTTTGCCCACAATGCAACCGATGCCTTAAATATTGCCATAAAAGGCTTTATAAAACCCGGGGATCATATAATTTATACAGCCCTGGAGCACAACTCGGTTCTCCGGCCGCTGGGAACCATGCGCCGGGACGGTTTGATTACAGCAACAATGATCCCCTGCAACCAGGAAGGGTATCTTGATCTCGATTTTCTCGAAAACGTTTACCTACCCCGGACCAGTCTGCTGGTTGTTAATCACGCTTCAAATGTGATCGGCACCCTGGCCCCTTTACGCAAGATGATCGAATCGGCGCACAGTAGAGGGGTTAAAGTGTTGGTCGACGCCGCACAAACAGCCGGAACCTTAAATATTGATGTTACCGGTTTAGATATCGATCTGCTGGCGTTTACGGGTCACAAAAGCCTGCTCGGTCCAACAGGTACCGGCGGGCTTTATGTAAAAAAAGGCATTGATCTTAAACCGCTCCGGGAAGGCGGCACCGGAAGCCAGTCGGAAGTTGACCTGCATCCTGAAAGCATGCCTGAGCGGCTTGAAGCTGGCACTTTAAATAGCGCCGGGCTGGCCGGGCTGCTGGAAGGGATAAACTTTATCAGGGGAAAAGGGTTGAATCAGATCCGCGGGCATGAAACTGCGCTGCGCCACTCACTGCGGGAGCAGTTGCTGGAGCTGCCACAGGTTATGGTTTATGGACCGGAAGATGCGGATCAGTGCGCCGGGAGCCTGTCATTTAAAATCAAAGATACCGACTGCGGTGAGATCGGCTACATCCTGGAAAGCAGCTATGGTATCCTCTGCCGCACCGGTCTACACTGTGCGCCGCTAGTTCACCAGGCCATCGGCACTTTCCCGGGTGGCACCGTTCGCCTGAGCCCGGGGTATTTTACGTCTCCTGACGACATTCACTTTCTGGTCAATGCAGTCAGGGAAATAGCTGCCCTGACTGGTAATAGTTAAGACCTTCGTCTGATAAAATAATATTTTGATGTAAGTATATGATACAATGCTTGGCAGTAAGCTAATCCCTAACGGGAGGAACCCGAACATTATCAAGCCTGCTGCCGTTAATCCCATCCATCCGAACCGAGCCCTGCTCTACATTGCTTTGGCTGCTGTGCTCTGGAGCACCAGCGGTCTACTGATCAAGCTAATTGATCTTAACCCTTTTGCCATCGCCGGACTGCGCAGCATAATTGCCTCAGCCCTGATGATTGCCTGGCTGAGGGGCAAATTATATTTTAACTTCTCCTACCCCCAGCTGGCAGGCGCTTTAGCTTACGCCATTACAATGGTTTTATTTGTCAGCGCAACCAAGATGACCACAGCTGCCAACGCTATTCTCTTACAGTACACAGCCCCTGTTTTCACCGCTCTTCTTGGAGCCTGGATTTTGAAAGAAAAAGTGACCCGTTTCGATTGGCTGGTTATTTTCACCGTATTTGGCGGCATGCTACTCTTCTTTATCGATAGGCTCTCTCTTGCTGGTTTCTGGGGCAATATCATGGCTGTCGGCAGCGGAATATCAATGTCCTACTTTATTCTCTGCATGAGGATGCAGAAGGATTCATCCACCCTTGAAACAATTTTACTGGGGAATATCGTTACTGCCATAATCTGTATTCCATTTTATTTCCAGCAAACCCCCACCATTATCAACTGGTTAGCTCTTATCTACATGGGAACCCTGCAAATTGGATTATCTTTTATTCTCTATTCAATCGCCATCAAGTATGTCAAAGCCATCGATGCCGTTTTGATGCAGGCTGTAGACCCCCTGCTTAACCCGATCTGGGTTTTTCTGATTATCGGCGAAGCCCCGGGTATATGGGCAATCGCCGGGGGACTAATTGTTCTTACAGCAGTAACGTACCGCAATATCCGGGTCAACCGCAATAACAAAAAGGCGCCCCGAGAGGCGCCTCTTAGTCACTAATCGATTCCAGTTCACTGCTCCGATTACTTCACGACTCGCTTACTGCCTGCCTATCCGCCAGGACTTTTTTAATCCGTTTACTGGGTAACATCGGCGCTATTTTTTCAGGAACAAGGCCGTGCGGCATAAACAGAATAACAATAATTATAACCGCACCCAGAAGAGTATATTCCAGCCAAAGTGGATCGATTCCCACCTGCATCAGGAATCCGAACCAGGTGGAACGAAAGATGATGATCATCGTTCTTAAAATCGTCAGCAGAAAAACACCCAGGAACACACCGATATTACTGCCGATACCACCGAGCATCATGTAAGCCCAGGGCCAGAAAGTGAAGGTAAGCCTGGTCAAGCCGATAGCCGCTACTGAACCGGTGTAAATAACATAAAGACCGCCACCGATCGCCGCAATGGCAGCACCAATCACCAGAGCCTGGGTGCGGACTTTTACGATGTTAAGGCCGGCGGCATTAGCCGACAGATCATTATCGCGAAGCATCCTTAAATTCCTACCAAAAGGCGATTGGGTCAGCTTGTTCAGATAGATAAAGATCAGGATGGCAATCACAAAAAACACCGGAACGATAACATTGAAACGATCCGCCCCGAACACGCGGAAGGGATCGGGAACGTTAACCGGCGTACTACCACCAACGATAATTTTCCAGTTATGACCAACCCACATAAAGAAGTCACCGATGGCCAACATGGAAATACCCAGATAGCCTTCCTTCAAACGAATCGCCGGCCTAGAAATGAGCCAGCCAATTAAAGCTCCAGACAAAGCGGCAAGGACCAGGCACATGATTAGAAAGCCCAGTGATATTAGCCAACTGCTGGCTAACAGAGTATTAATTTCTGGAACGAGCCTGAAGTTTACCGTATCTGAGGCGTATTCTGCCCCGGAAGGCAGCCCCATAAAAGCAGCCATAATCCGGCCCGGAATGGCCCCGACAGCAAAGGCACCGGCAATAACGGCCGCTACACGCCCAAACTGAGGAATACCGGCATAACCGCTTTCCAGGTTAAGACTCATGGTGATGATCGAGAAGATTGTAACCTGGATTAAGATGGTCAGAATAATAGAGATGCCACGGCTAAAATACAGAAAAGCAAGCAAGGCGATGATTACCGCTAAGACGAAAACAAGCCTGCTCATTATAAAACCTTTGAACTTATCGCCAGAACTTTCATTCGTGATCATGAGCTAGCACCTCTCTTCTGCCCGGCAAAAAGATTCTTGATAATCTTACCCAGCGGGATGCCGGATAAACCCCGTGGAAAGACCAGCAAAGTTGCCGCCATGATAAACAGGGGAATACCCATCCGGTAGCCAAGAACCCATGGCCCGAACTGCTGTGCAAGCAAATAAACACCGGCATATTCTGTTAAACCGATGACCATTCCACCTAAAATACCACCGTAGATGTTACCTAATCCACCCAGGATCGCTCCGGCAAACATCAGCGGGATGGTGTACATCCCCATAACCGGAGTCCCAGTCATGGCCATTACCATAAAAGCACCACCAAGTGAAGCCATGCCGCCACTGATAATCCAGGAAACCAGATAGACCCGGTCCGAGTTAATACCCGAAGCTCCGGCAAGAGTTGGGTTTTCAATTGTTGCCCGCATGGCTATCCCAAACTTGGTTTTTGTTAAGAAAAAATGGAGAATCATCAGAAAACCGATGGCAATTACGGGCAAGATAAACGCGGCAGCCCTTTCGCCGAAGAGTTCGAAATCGAAAAGGCTCATTGTTACCCTGCGCGGGAAAAGCTTGAAGTTATATGTAAGAAAATCTGCATACATCTGAATTAATGATAACAAAATAAGGTCGTAACCCAGTGTTGACATCATCAGGGTGGTCTCAGCCGCTTTTCTATAGAGCAGGGGCCGGTTTAA
>CAYGHB010000163.1:0-4473 GCA_964349375.1 uncultured Syntrophomonadaceae bacterium
AATAATAAGGTATTGACAATAGAGTGTTACATACACTATACTGCTCAACGGGTGGTGAAACGATGAGTGAAACTGATGAATTATTAAACTCAATTGTAATGGAAATGCGTAGGGGTGTAGTTATCCTGGGCGTTCTAAGCAGGCTTTCTGAATCAGAGTATGGTTATTCGCTCGTGCAGACTCTTGAAAAAGAAAATTTTCCCGTTGAGCCCGGAACCCTCTATCCTCTGCTCCGGCGTCTTGAAAAACAGGGGCTGCTGGACAGCAGCTGGGATACAAGTGAGAACCGACCCCGTAAGTATTACCGGCTTAGCGATAAGGGAAGAAGAATTTACGAAGATCTTATTGTTGAATGGCAGAAAATATCAGGCAGTATAACTGCTTTAGTTAATGGTGAAAGGGGCATGAAATAATGGAAATGGTAGAGAGGTATATTTATGCAGTAACCAAAAAGCTGCCGGAAAAGCAGCGCAGTGATATTGAGCAGGAGTTGCGCAGTTTGATCGAAGATATGCTTTCTGCTCAGGCAAAAAATGATCCACCAACCGCAGAAGATGTTGAGGTGGTACTGCGTGAGCTTGGCGACCCGGCTCAACTTGCTGATCGCTACCGGGCTAAGAAAAGTTATTTGATCGGTCCGGAAAACTACGATACCTATATTCTTGTGCTTAAAATAGTTTTAGCTGCAGTTGCCTTCGGCATTACCCTGGCGATGACGATTAGCTATTTTGTGGAACCACCGAAGAGCATAATAGATCTCTTTGTTGATTACTTCGGCGGTATTTTTGGTGCGTTGCTGCAAGTATTTGCCTGGGTAACGGTGATCTTCGCGATCATCGAAAACAGGAGCCTGCCGCTTAGCAGGGAGTTTAAAGACGAACAGTGGAGTCTGGCTGATTTGCCCGAACTACCTGACAGGAATTTGATGATCAGGCTTTCTGAACCGATTATTGGCCTGCTCTTTGCCTTAATTGCCTTAATCATTTTTAACACGGCCGAGCACCTGATTGCTATCTACAGTTTCTCCGCTGATGAGACTCTGAGAGTAATTCCTTTATTTGATCAGGAAGGGTTTCGTTCTCTGCTGCCTTTGTTGAACTTAATGCTGGCTTTGGGGATCGTTAAAGAGTCTTTGAAACTGGTCACCAGGAAATGGACCAAAGGGTTGACTGTGATCAACCTAGTCTTAAATGTGTTCTCATTCGGATTATTTGTCTTGTTTATCAGGGGCGATGGCCTTTGGAGCGATGCCTTCTTTGCTTTTTGGATTGAAGCAGGACTCATACCGGCAGACGTTGATCCGATGGTTCTGTGGGGAAAAGTTATTACAGGTTTAATCGCTGTTGTTGCTCTCGGATTTCTGGTTGATTCAGCAGTAAACCTATATAAATCTTTTCGTTATCAAGTTTAATAATCTAACCGGGGTGCTTTTGTGATGGATAAAGTAAGATACCTTGAAACAGAATCAAAGAGCGCTTTGAATAAACTGAAGCGGAAGATACCCTATGGCTGGGATTTAAATATCTACAGGGGTTGCCAGCATGGCTGTCGCTATTGCTATGCTATCTATTCGCATGGATATTTGGGTTCAGAAGATTTTTCCCGGGAGATACGTATTAAAACTAATCTAGTTGAAGTGCTGGAAAAAGAGCTGCAGTCTCCTGGCTGGAAAGGTGATGTAATCAACATCGGTGGGGTAACCGATAGTTGCCAAATAGCTGAGGCCAAATATCAGTTGATGCCGGATATCTTGAAACTGCTGATAAAACACAAAAACGCGGCGATTATTTCTACTAAGTCTGATCTGGTTTTGCGAGATTATGACCTGATTGATCAACTTTCCCGTCTCACATACATTAATATTGCAGCGACCATCACCACCGTTGATGAAGCGGTTAGGGAAGAAATCGAGCCAGGAGCAGTTACTCCTGCCAGACGTTTCAACATGCTGAAGGAGTTTAAAAAAACAAGGGCTTGCATTGGCTTGCACGTAATGCCAATTATCCCGCTGTTAACCGATTCTAAGTTAAACCTGCAGACTATATTTTCTCAAGCCAGCGATTGCGGTGTTGACTACCTGCTGCCGGGCACACTTTACTTGCGCGGTAAAACCAGGACGGCTTTTTTTGAGTTTATCGCAAAAGAGTATCCAGAAAAACTCAATTCACTACAGATGATCTATAAAACGGGTGCTGCCGGAAAAGATTATAAAAACCAGCTCTATCGTGTTGTAAATGCTCTCAGAGATAGCTACTCTCTATCGGGCAGTTATATGAAACCAATGCGTGAGAGACTTGGCAAAACCCACGATAGTAGTTAATATCACAAGCAGCACCATCTATGGTGCGAGGCCGGGGACGACATGTCAGTGGTTTAAATGAAATTAGCAGTTATTTTTTAGTAATCTGGTTGAAGAGATTTTTCACTGGCCGCAGGAGAGGTCGGTGGTTAAAGTTGTTAGCCTGAGAGAAGTAGATCTTTGATACAATGGCTACAGGTAATAAATATCCGGATGGGTCGTGCTAGGGGGCTGTTTGCATTGAAAAAGGTATCGATCAATGATATTCACATAAATGATTACCCGGCTATAGTTACGCTAAACGAAAATGCAGTTGAATTTACGAGCCCGATGGATCTTGAACGACTCAGCTATCTTGCTTCTCTGGCAGCCTATTTTCGAATTGCTGTGTCTGATGGGCAGTTAGTTGCTTTCTTGCTGGCGATGAAAGAAGGGGTCTCCTACCAGAACGATAACTACGGATGGTTTAGCTCTCGTTACGAGAGTTACTTATATATCGATCGGGTTGTTGTTGCCAGAGGATTTCAGGGAAGTGGGATTGGCACTCAGTTGTACCATGATATTTTTTCATATGCCAGGCAGGAGGAGATTCCGATCCTTACCTGTGAAATCAATGCAGTTCCCCCCAACGAAGTCTCAGCTGCTTTCCATGCCCGCCTGGAGTTCAGCGAGGTTGGCAGCCAGTGGATCTGTAACAGTCAGAAAAAAGTTACCATGCAGGCTATTATTACCGGATCTTCAGTCGACCACCCAAGCAGGCAGCCGATATTGGATCAATAGCATCTTGCTCTTTTCGTTTATATCGAAGAAAAACAGGATGTAGATGGAAGATGACCAGAGGAGAGATAGCTCGGCCCCGGTAAACAAGGGTGAAGCACTGTAGCTCTGCAATATGCACTGAAAACGATATGATAGATAAAGATATAAGTTTTTCAGCTAAGTTCTGAGCAGGATTACGAACTGATTAGTGACACCTGTTTTTATTGGCTCAGGTTCTTAGGGATATGGGTATCTGATTAAAGAAAAAGGGGTAAGTTAAATGAAGAAAAACAAAAAGGTAATATTTATTGTCCTTGCAGCGATCCTGGTTATTGGTGGGGCTTTCGCCGCTAAATATTTTTCCGATCTCAGTAGTTACCGCGAGGCTGTGGAAGAGATCACTATTGGCGAAGTCGACCTTTCGACGGTACCCGATGGTACCTATACTGGCTCCTCCGAGGCTGTCTGGGTTGGGGCTACGGTTGAAGTTACAGTCAGGGACCACCAAATTACGGAGATTAAGCTCGATCACCGGCATGGTCAGGGCGAAGCTGCTGAAGTAATTACCGACCATGTTCTAGAAGCGCAGTCTTTGCAGGTCGATATTATCAGTGGCGTTACCTCAAGCTCTAAAGTAATTCTTAAGGCAATAGAAAACGCCTTGCTGAGTGTGACAGAGTAATCTAGAGTTGGAGGGGGAGGTATAGCGACAAAACCTCGAGGGCATTTGCACTTGTCCTCACTATAGGGAAGAAGGAACTTCCTGTGCGGAGGAATTACCTCTTTGGATACTCTGGCTCCAGGATCATCCGTGCCGTCTTCGTGGTACCAATTGTTACTTAAATAAAGAAAACTGGTCCGAATAGAGTGGTAGCATCAAAAAGTAAAAAATAGATAGAAGGAGCTGTAAAATATGTCTTCAGGTGTTGTTTTTTATTCCAGGAGTAATAATACCAGAACCGGGGCTGAGTACATTGCAGGTAAGATGGGAGCAGAATTAATAGAATTAACTGAAGCTAAAGGGCGAAAGGGACTGGCTGGTTTTATCAAAAGCGGTTACCAGGCTGTTTCCGGCAAAACTTCTCAGCTGGTTGGAGATCCCTGGAAAAAAGCCGAGAAGCACAGCGCTCTTTACCTGATGACGCCTATTTGGGGAGGCAAAACCACCCCGGCAATAAATGCTTTTCTGCAGGGGTTTAATTTTAAAGGAAAAAAGTTAACAGTAATCACTTTTCAGGCAGATGAAAAGGGAGCAGGCACCAAGGTTGTCTATGATAGCATTCGTCAAAGCGTGGAAAGCGGCGGAGGCACATTTTTAGGTGGCTATGCCCTGCACAGTGCCGCTCCCGGCCGTTTTGCCGGGAAAGAATACATTGAAAAGCAATTGGATGAGAAATACTTAAACCAACTGTAAA
>CAYGHB010000164.1:0-4388 GCA_964349375.1 uncultured Syntrophomonadaceae bacterium
ATCCATCCCAGCGTTCATGATGACTTAAGATATCATCGGCTACATGGGCAAATTCCTCGGTAGCCCGGGCAATCCGGCAGCCGGCCTCGGGGTGCATCTTAATCGTCTCCCACTCTTCGTTGTCAAGCAGTCCTTTTTTGGTCAGAATATCTTCAAATATTTTTACTTTGCCGATATCGTGCAGTAGAACCAAAACAGCCAGCCGGTTAAGCTCGGCCTGAGAAAGATCGAGGTTTTCTCCGATTTTTAAAGAAATATCCCTGACGCGCCGGATGTGATCCTCTGTTTCGAAGCTCTTATCCTGCAGTTTGCGGTAAACTGATTTAAGAAGCGCCCCTTTTATCTCCCGGTAATTTTGCAGTTTATGGCGATACATCCTGTCTTCAGCAACTTTTTGAACCTTCGCCAGAGGCTCTTCCGCTTTGGTTTTTGCAGCAGTGCCGATCGAAATAGAAAAGGGTACACTGCTAATATTGTATTGCTGACATTTAGTCTTGATTCGCTCACTGATTTCCAGGGCGGTTTCAGGCGGTGTCTGAGGCAGAAGCACTATAAACTCATCTCCACCCCAGCGGGTAATGATGTCTTCCTTACGGCATATTTCCTTGAGGACTGCTGCTGCATTCCTAATCAACTTATCTCCTTCATTGTAGCCATAAGTGTCGTTAATCAGCTTAAGGCCATTAATGTCAGCGATGATCATGCTGATTGGCAGCTGCCTGGAGGTATCGAGACGCTGCATCTCAATCTCTAAGAAATAGCGGTTGAACAACCCTGTAAGGCTGTCGTGGCAGCTCAAATAGCAGTTTCTTAGCTCTTCAGTTTTGTTGACGGTAATATCGCGGATAATCGCGGCAAAGCGCTGCGGCTCAAAGCGGTACGCGATAATATCGAACCAGCACTGAAAGGTTTCTGAGTAAAATTCAAATCTTGATGATTCTCCGCTGACAACTACATGGCCCAAAGATTCAATTAAATTTGCGAATATATCATCTGCTTCAGGCATGATATCATACAGTTTTTGTCCAAACAGCTGTTTTCTGCTGCGGCCGGTCATCTTTTCAAAAGAGCTGTTAACTCCGAGACAAACACAATCAACCGCCTGACCATCGCTGTCAGTTACGATTTCAAAATAAGCGAACGCATCAGGCAGGCTTTCAATTAGTAACCGGTATTTTTCTGATGTTTCCAGCAGATCACTAACCTCCCCTAAAGGGTTCAAATAGGTAAGTGAATCGAGCGAACGAACTATATTTTACTAATTATACTATACTTTTGTTATAATTCTGTTACATTTAGCGCATTTTTAATTATTTTACGAAAAAAGGGGGCAGCAACTGCCGCGCCCCTTTTATTGATGTTCCAAGCCATATTAAATAGCTTACAGAGTCTGATCCGCCAGGTCGAGACACTCATCGATGGCGTCAAGGCCGAATTTAAGCTCTTCATCGTTGATTGAAATGGGCGGCGCCACAAAGAGGTAGTTCCAGCGCGGATAGACGTAAACGCCTTTTTCCTTCAGGCAGCCGCTGATCTGACCCATGATTCCGGGGTCTGGACCGTTCCAGGGGGCAAGCGGTTCTTTTGTGTCGCGGTCCTTAACCAGCTCAATGGCGGCAAAAAGACCGATGGAACGCACTTCGCCGATCGAGGGGTGTTTGGCCATCATATCCTTAAGGCGCTTCTGCAGAATTTCACCCATCTTAGCGGAGTGCTCGATCAGGTTCTCGTCCTCGTAAACTTTAACCGTAGCCACGCCGGCGGCGCAGGCCAGCGGATGGCCGCTGTAGGTCAGGCCGCACCAGAGCATGTGATCATCGTAGTAGCTGGCGATCTTTTCGTTGACAACCACAGCGCCTAACGGCACATAGCCCTGTGTTACTCCCTTGGCCATGGTCATAATATCGGGCACTACGTTCCAGTTATCGACACCGAACCATTTGCCGGTGCGGCCCCAACCGGTCATCACCTCGTCTGCCACCAGCAGCACCCCGAACTCGTTGCAGATTTCGCGGATACGCGGCAGGTATTCCTTCGGCGGCACAAAGACACCGTTGGTTCCCGTTACCGGCTCCACAAAGAAAGCGGCAATCGACTTGGGATCTTCATAAAGCATTACCTCGCGCACGTGCTCGGCGCACTCCAGCCCGCAGCCAGGGTAGGATTTGCCAAAGCTGCAGCGGTAGCAGTAGGGCTCAAAAACCCGGATCACACCGGGAATACCCGGCTCGACCGGAGGACGGCGCGGATCACCGGTAAGGGTAATGGCTCCGAAGGTTGCCCCGTGATAAGAGCGATAGCGGGAGATTACTTTGAAGCGCCCGGTAACAGCGCGGGCAATCTTGATTGCGTTGTCGTTTGCCTCAGCGCCGCCTAAGGTAAAGAGGGTTTTAACCAAATCGCCCGGGGTATGCTTGGCAATCAGTTCGGCCAGCTGGGCCCGTGGTTCGCTGGCATAAAAGGGAGCAATATAGCAGAGCTTATCAGCCTGCTCTTTGATCGCCTCGATCACCTTGGGGTGCTGGTGTCCAATATTGGTATTAACCAGCTGCGAGGAAAAATCCAGATATTTCTTCCCTTCTGCATTCCAGAACCAGCAGCCTTTTGCTCCGACTATCTCATCGTATTTATTGGTGCCCTGAACTGCCCAGGAGCGTAAAACATGTTTCCTTTCCAAATCTCCAACCGTAGACATTTACCATTCCTCCATACATTTACAGTAATGGTTAAAAAATAGGTTAACCGATTTTAAAGCGTTCGAGCGTCGCTGGAAGGGGAATCCCTTCCAGACTCCAGCCTCTTAGATTATAATACTCGAACAACATTTTACCCAGATGGGGCAGACTGCCGGCCGCCGCGCCATCCTGCCGGTCATGAACTAACAGGCGCGGAGGTAAAGTATCATCTTTGCGGCTGATACCGAGCCCGACATTAATCTTGCGCTTTAAGTTGAAAAGGCGCTCGCCGGCGGTAAGCAGCTCTTGTTCGTCAAAATCCCAGCCTGTAGCCTTTGAGACCCATTCAGCAATAATCGCCGGGGTGACATGGCCCCGGATCAAAAACTTGCAAAGCCCTAAGGCATTGAAGGTAATCATGTAATCCTGCATGGTTTTGGCCAGCAGCGGTTTATCTTCGCTGCTGTGGGGGTCAAAGTCATCCTTCAGGCCAACAAGGGAACCGGGGAAGGCCCGGTTTTCGTTAAAGTAAGTCAGCCCCTCCAGGTGGCAGGCTCCGCGGTTACCCGTGGCATAGACAATAGCCATGCTGGTAAAAGCGCGGGGGTCGTGGTAGGCAAACTCCAAACCTTTGCTGTGAACGGCAAACTCTTCTGCCAGGGGCCCGAAATGTTCTGCCGCCCGCTTAACGCCAAGCGAAAGATACTCGCCTATACCTTCGCGGTTAGCCACCAGACGGATCAGCTCAAGGATCGCCTCACCGCTGCCCCACTCCGGCTTCAAATCCCCTAAGAGAGCGGCGGGAATCAGGTTATGCTCATAGAGTTCCATGGCAAAGGACACTACCGACGAGCAGCTCATGGTGTCGAGGCCAAGGCGGTTACAGAGATCGTTGGCAGCAATAACATAGCCCGGGTTATCGTTTAGGCACATCGCCCCGAAGCCGGCAATTGTTTCATACTCGGGTCCGTGGGAAATTGAGTCTTTGTGAGGCCCAAGCGGCACCTTCATCTCTTTGCCGCAGCGGATCGGGCAGGCGTAACAGGCATAATGCTTAACAAAGAACTCTTCGGCCATGGCCTGACCCGAAACCTTGGCAGCTCCTTCGGTCCAGCTGCCCTGGGTCCAGTTCCTGATAGGCAGGTCGCCCAGTTTTTCCACCACCGGCACTCCGCCGGCAGTACCGAAATCTGTAAGGCCCTTAGCTTTTTCGCGGATCGTCGGCAGCACTTTCTTGCGCGCTTCGGAGAGTCCGGCCTGGTCATAGAGGGGCGGCATAATATCGCTCTTCTGCACAGCGATCGCTTTTAAGTTTTTTGATCCCATCAGGGCGCCCATGCCGCAGCGGCCTGCCGCCCGGGCATCCGGACCGTCGATCATAATTGAGGCAATCAGGGCTCCGTTTTCACCGGCCGGGCCAATGGCTGCCATCTTCACTTTTTCGCCGTGCGCGGACTGCAGATCTGCCAGCGTCTCAAATACATCTTTGCCCCAGAGGCTTGCGGCATCTTTAAGTTCAAGCTTGCCGTCGGCAAAGTAGAGATAAACCGGTTTAGAAGCTTTTCCGGTTATAATTACACCATCGTAGCCGATTGTTTTGAAGACAGCCGGCCAGTAGCCGCCCACCGTTGCTTCGGCCCAGATGCCCGTAGCCGGCGATTTGCCGCAGAAAGCGGCCTTGCAAGCAGTAGGCACGTTATGGCCCGTTAAAAT
>CAYGHB010000165.1:0-4379 GCA_964349375.1 uncultured Syntrophomonadaceae bacterium
CGCTAAAAGAGAAACTGATAATCGCAAACAGAAAAACCAGCACGGTAATGATAATGAGGCGTTTTCGCAGTTCTTCAAAAATGGTTATTAACCTGTCTCTATCCATAGGCAATTAAGCCTTTACCTCCGCCGGGTAAATAAATATTTACTGTGCAGCCGGTTGTTCTTCACTATCCTGTTCCGGTTGAATTAACGATTCGGCTGCTTCGTTATCTGCCGCCCGCAAATAATCCCTGTAACCAAACGCATCCTGATAGACTTTGCTATCTTCTTCTTCCTGCTCCAGGATTAGAGATAGCAGCTCCTCGGCCGCTTCACGCTCTTTTAAATATTCACCGAGTAGCACAGCGTAATAGAATCGGTCCTGCCCGCTAAGAGACCCGGCTTCCTGCATTTCTGTAAAATAAGCCTGCAGCCAATTAATCTCTTTGGCAGCCAGTTCGCCCAGATCAGGCTTAGTTTCTTTAATCGAACTGAGCATACCAACTAGCGAAAGATGATAAAGAGGATCGGGTTTCTCGTGAAGCTGCCCGAGTAAAACAGCAATCTGCTCGGTAGCAATATCTTCTTGATCAATCCCCAGATAAAAATTGATCAGCTCCAACCTGTACTGTGGATTATCCGGTTCAAGATCAACAAGCGAGAGATAGACCGCAGCCAGTCGATCCTGGGCTTTATCAAGCGCATCTTGATCGTCAAAGAACATTTGCCTGATATAAACAAGGTAACGGTAATTATCAGCCAGCTCTAACAGTACTGCCTCTGTCGGTTCGTTATCTTCCAGGTACAGCTCAAGACTGTCAACCTGCTGCTGGTAGTGAGCAAGATAGTCCTCCGGTTGCAGTTCGGCCTGCTGACCAGGCAGTGCGGGCTGTTGATTACCCAATAATGCCTGGGAAAGATAAACCCCAACCAGTGATACCACCATCGCAAGGGCCAGGATAGCAGCAATAATACCTGCCCAGCGCTGTTTTTTTAAATCTCTTGCCCTCGGTTTGCTTTTCGCCAAAACACATACCTCCGGATCCCTGTTTTTCTTCATTGTGATAAGGGGCTTAACGGCTAGTCTTCAATGATAACCAGTAAACGCCCGCAGTTTTCACAATACACCATCGCTTCCGGATTGTAAAGATGACCGCGCAGTGCGCCGGATATGAAAACACGACAACCGCCACAGATATCATTATCTACCCGGGCCAGGGGTCGGCCCTGGTGTTTTTCTGCCAGAATACGATACTTCTCAAGCAGCTTTGCCTCTATCTCTCCTGCCTGCTTAACACGACGCTCTTCGAGCTCTGCCAGTTTGTTCTTTAAAAGCGTCAATTCCGCAGCCAGGTTTGCTTCACTACTCTTCAACGCACTTTCATCCAGTTGTAATTGATCGTTTAAAGTCCCAAGTTTCTCTTCTTGTTCTTCGACAGACTCCAGCAGCTCGACAGTTTGGTCTTCAAGTTTCTTTCTTTCAGAGTCCAGCTGCTCTAATCTACGCTGCTGTTGTTCCAGCTCTTTGACGTTAACGCTTTTACCGCCATACATTTTTTCGTAAAGTTCTTTACGATCAATGATCGCTTTCTGAGTTTTCATCTCAAGTTCACGCATATTTTTTTGATCAGCCTTCAGGGCTGCTTCGCATGCATCCCGTTCGGCTCTCAGCGCATCAAGCGCTACTGCTTTTTCCTGTACCCCGCTTTTTAGCGGTGCATTTTCAATATCATCGCCGATCCCGCGGATAGAGAGGTCAATTTCCTGTAAGTCCCAGAGCAGTTTAAGCTGCATCGACTAACATCCTTTCTTTATCTTGATCAAATAAAAAGAAGCAGGCTTGCACCTGCTCCATAATCTACTGCTTCTACCGGTTGCAACTTGCTGCAATCCGGCTGCGGAACTCTTGCATCAGAACCAGGCAGACTGGTCCGGGCAACGGTTCAGCGAAGATCAGCGAATCGATACTGCGCACCGGGTTAACCTCCATGTTGGTCGAAGTAACCCAAACCTCTGTCGCTTTCTGCAGTTCTTCCAAGGTAAAGGCTTCTTCCCGGAAAGCAATAACCTTTTCTGCCAGGATATCAAGTACAATCCGCCGGCTGATTCCCGGCAGAATCAGATTTGTAGCGGGGTGAGTTCTGACCTCACCGTCAATAACCGCAAAAACATTAGAGCGAGTACCCTCGGTTACCGTTCCGCAAGGGCGGTAGAGGACAGCTTCTGCCGCACCGGATTCAAATGCTTTCTGCCGTGCCAGCAGGTTCGGCAGCAGGTTGACAGTTTTTATATGGCAGTTAAGCCAGCGCTCATCGGGCAGGGTAACCAGGTGAACCGGTTTAACCTGTTCCAGGGGAGTCAGCGGCGGCATTTCGCGCACATACATGGTCATTGAGGAGGCAGTGTCTTTAGGAAAGAGGTGATCCCGTTTGGCACTGCCCCTGGTTGCCTGCAGGTAGAGATAGCCGTTGGCAAAACCGCTTTTTTCTATTAGTTCATTAGCGGCAGCAGCTATTACTTCCCTCCGGTAGGGCAACAAAAGTCTGATCGCCGTTGCGCTGTTCTGTAAGCGGTCAAGGTGGGCATCGAGGTAAAAGAGACAGCGATCATAATACCGGACTACTTCATAAACCCCATCACCTAAAAGGTAGGCACGATCTTCAAGCGAGATTTTAGCCGAGGATAACTCCACGATGGTGCCATCAATCCAAGCCAGGTTCTGCATCTTTTTCAACTCCGCTCCTGAATCTGTAGAATATACGGTACCACAACCATGGTTGGATGTCTATCGACTAGACCACCTCTGGTTTAGAGGTAAGCAGCGATGATCTGATCTATTTCTTCTTTCAGGCCTGCTTCAAGGGGGATGGGGCGGTGGTTTTCCAAAATCCATAACGCTCTTGCCCTGGCGCTTTCCTCTGCTTCACGACAGCCTTCGGCCTGCCATTTTCCATAAGGACTGCGATTGATCAGCTCCGGTTGCCACAGTTCACGCATATGCTTAAAAGTATGAGGTTCTACCATAAAGTGATCTGCCGAACCAACCCCGGCAATGGTTTCCAGGGCAAGCATCTCTGCATCAACAGTAATGCCACAAGCAGTTCTACGGATAATTTCGTAGATTTCACAATCCAGGAGAAGCTGCTCAAAGGAGAAAATCACTGCACCGGCCAGTAAACCGGCCCCGCACATCATGTCGGCCCCGGCAAAGGCGCTGACGGTTCCGGATATGGCATTTTCAACACCGGCATGCCAGTTAGAAGCCTTGGCCCCGGTGGCGAAGGTGCCTACGTTGGAGGGAAGCCCGTAGTAACGGGCCATTTGAGCAGTAAGAGCCTGCAGGATAAAATCTTCCGGGCCACCGCAACAAACCGCCCCGGTTTTGAGTTCCATCACCGTGGCACAGGAGCCATAAAATGTTGGTGCCCCCGGCCGGAAACACTGTAAGAAGACAATCCCGGCCAGCAACTCGGCATTAGCCTGGGCCATGCTGCCGGCCAGCGTAGCCGGGGCGGTCGAGCAACCAATCTGCATGGTTAGGAAGCCGGTTGGGATGCCGGCCTCGGCAAAGATCATTGCTGCTTCAAGCCCCTCGGGATCGTAAGCCAGGGGACTAATGCTGCACTGGAAGTTGGAAATCAGCGGTCTTTGGCGTAAGGCTTCCCTGCCCCCGGCCACCGTCGCTGCGATCTCCACGGAACCGCGAGCAGAATTAGGGTTAACCGCAGTCATAGCCTGTACATGCTTACCGGAATACTGAAGCTGCGCAACCAGTTCAAAAAGCGGTTGCTGAGTCTTTGGCATATCCTGGGCGCTGATTACCGGCCAGAGGAAGGCGATCTCTTCTAAATAATCGGCTACCAGGATCGCCTTTTCTAAGTCTGATAAGGATGATTTACGCAGCTCGCCACTTTCCAGATCGATCACCTGCAAGCCGCAGCCGTCAAGAGTAAGAAAACCCTGTTTACCGTCAAGAAGAAGATCGTTTTCCGGATCGCGGGCGTAAAGGGTAAAGTGGGCCGGCGCCTGTTTTATAGCCCAATCCACCAGGTCAGATGGGAAATATACAAGGCCGCGGCTTCTTTCTGTTTTGGCGCCGGCTGCCTCAAGCAGATCGAGAGCGGCGGGAAGCGGCATTCTGATCCCGACTTTTTCCAGAATATAGCGCGATGCCTGATCAATAGCCATCGCCTGTTGCTGATCCATTAAGTCAAGTTTTGTTTTAAATTTAAGTGGTTTGATTCTTCTTCTACTATCTGCTGCAGCCAAAACCGCACCTTCTTTTTTGTTGATAGTTAATAAGCTTCTTTGAGGAAGAAAGATATATTTTACCATCTCACCCCCACCCCGCCCCTCCCCCCTCAAGGGGGAGGGAGTTTTGGGGACCTCTTCCATAC
>CAYGHB010000166.1:0-2076 GCA_964349375.1 uncultured Syntrophomonadaceae bacterium
GGGTAGTCCCGCTGCCTCGTTACCCGGCGGCTAATCGCGATCTGGCCGTGGTGGTATCAAAAGAGATCAGCGCTGCAAAAATAGAAGAGGCGATCTGGGTTGCCGGTGGCGAACTGCTTAGCGCGGTCAGACTTTTTGATCTTTATGAAGGCAAACAGGTTCCGGCTGGTAAACGCAGCCTGGCTTATTCACTTGTTTTCAGGAGAGAGGAAGGCACTCTCACCGAAGGCGAAATTAATGCGGCTCAGAGCAAGATCGAAGAGGCCCTGTTTAGCCTCGGGGCAGTCCTGCGCAGTTGATCAAGCAGGATTTAAGTTCCTGAATCGCGAAACTAATAGCCGGGAGCTTTCAACCGACAGGGAAGCAGGCTTGATTAATGGATAGCAAAGAGAAGAACAGGGTTACCGTTTCCATCATGGGGGAAGAATATATTCTCAGGGGTACTTCTTCCACAGACGAAATGGATCGGGTAGGCCGCTATGTTGATCGCCTGATGCGCAAACTGGCGGAAAGTAATATTCAGATGAGCAGGCACAGGGTTGCAGTGCTGGCGGCTTTAAACCTGGCCGATGAGCTGTTAAAATTAAAAACGGAAAACGAAAAAACTCTGCCTTCGGGTGATGGAAAGGCCGAAAGAGATGAACTGGTTTGATATCCTGTTGCTGGTTGTCTTTTTTCTTCACCTGGCAAACGGTTTCTTTCGCGGCCTGGTCAAACAGCTATTTGATCTGATCGGCTTTTTTATTGTCATTATCGTCTCCTTCTGGGGCAGCCGTCATTTTAGCGGTTTCCTGGCGAATTACATTGACCCCGAAGATATTATTCCCCACCACGAGCTAATCGAAAGTTTTGGCCTGGAGGTGGCCTTAGAAAAAGCGCCACAATTGATTGCCGCAGTTATTGCTTTTCTAATCTTATTCCTGGTTTTAAGCCTTTTCTTCCGCATAATTTCCGGAGGATTTCGCTGGATCAATAAAATTCCAGTAATCGGTTTTTTTAACCGGATCGGTGGCGCTATCCTGGGAGCCCTGATCGGGATTGCCTTCATTTATATCATTATAATCGGTATGTCGCTGATTCCGCTGCAGCTCTTTATGGAGGCGCTTGAACAATCGGAAGTAGTTTTTATTGCCGACCATTATCTAACTCCTACTGCAGTAAGGATTCAGGAGAGTTTATTAAATTATTTCCTCAGCCTGAATGGCTGAAACAGAACTAAAGATCTGGAAGTGAATCTTAACTTAAACTGTAAGACTTTGGATAGATATTTCTTTCAGTAAAACCTTAGAATTGGCCAGGACGCTCCTTGGCCATTATCTTTGTCACGAAAGTAAGGAGAGAAAACCGTGACTGAGGTTATTCGAAAAAGAGAAATAGAAATACTTGAATTTGACCGGATCAGGCAGGAATTGGCATCTATGACCATTTCGCCGATGGGGCTCTCAAAAGTTTCCGATCTGGAGCCGTCGTCCGACCTGACCCTGGTTAAAAGAAGACAAAAGGAAACCGGTGAGGCAAGATTGCTGTGCGCGCGCAGCGCTTTTACTCCTGCCGCGGTTGAAGATATTACGTCCCTATTGAGCAGGGCTGACAAGGGGGCTTTACTCTACGGGCCGGATTTGGCCAGAGTTAAGGTCTTTATCAGGGCTGCCCGCCGGTGGCCGCAGTTTTTCAGGGAGAGCGATCAGGTTGAGCTGTTCCCGCTCCTGGCTGAACTGGCAACCTTGATCAAACCTGCAGTTGAGCTGGGCTCTCAACTGGAAAGGGCGGTGGATGAGGAAGGCAATATCCTCGACAGCGCTTCACCAGAACTCGCGTCGATCCGGGCAAAAAAACACAACCTGCAAAATAGGATCCGCGATAAACTCGAAGACTATACTCGCAGCTCAAAATACAGACGTTACCTGCAGGAAGCGTTGGTCACGATCCGCAGCGGCCGCTATGTACTGCCGGTGAAGCAGGAGTATCGGCAGCAGCTTGAAGGAGTAGTTCACAACCAGTCCGCCAGCGGAGCAACCCTCTTCATTGAACCGCTGCCGGTAGTCAGAATGCAGAACGATCTGGTTGCCTTGCAGC
>CAYGHB010000166.1:2176-4349 GCA_964349375.1 uncultured Syntrophomonadaceae bacterium
TTCATTGAACCGCTGCCGGTAGTCAGAATGCAGAACGATCTGGTTGCCTTGCAGCGCCAGGAGGAACAGGAGATTGAAAAAATCCTTTACCGCCTGAGCAGCATGGTTGCCGCTGCCGAAAGTGATCTGTCTCAGAACCTTAACCTCTACGGGGAGCTGGACTTTATCGTTGCCAGGGGTCGTTTTAGTTCAAAGCTAAGCGGCACAGAGCCCTTACTGCTGGAAGCGGATGCGTCACCGGAAATTCACCTGGTTAACTCCCTGCATCCCCTCCTGCCGGGGGAGAGAATTCCCCTTACGGTCCAGATTAATGATCAGGTATCCACCCTGGTGATCACCGGCCCGAATACGGGAGGAAAAACTGTATCCCTCAAAACTATCGGCCTGCTCAGCGTTATGGCTCAGAGTGGGTTGCACATTCCGGCGGATCAGGGCTCCAGGCTTGTTGTTTTTAAACAGATCAGAGCTGATATCGGCGATGAACAGAGCATCGCCCAGTCACTCAGTACTTTTTCAGGGCATATGAGAAATATCATTGATATTCTAAAAGCTGCCGGGCCGGGTTCCCTTGTATTGTTCGATGAATTGGGAGCAGGAACCGATCCCTCTGAAGGAGCTGCCCTGGCGATGGCCGTGCTCTCAGAGCTGACAGCCCGGGGTGTTTTGACCGTAGCGACTACCCATATCAATGAGTTAAAGCTCTTTGCCCAGGTCCAGGAAAGAATGCAGAATGCTTCGATGGAGTTCGATCCCGATACCCTCTCCCCCACTTACCGGCTGCTGCAAGGTGTTCCCGGTCAGAGTAATGCGCTCTACATTGCCGAGCAGCTTGGGCTGGATCAAGCTTTGCTGGATAAGGCCAGGAGTTTTTTGCACCGCTCTCACGACCAGGTCGAATCGGTCATTGCCAGCCTGGTTGAGGATCAGCAGCGCTACCATCGCGACAGCCGCCAGGCGGAGCTTGATAAAAATAGGGCGGAGGTGATTCTCTCGGAGCTGGAGAAAGACCGGGAGCTTGTAAAAGCAAGGCGGGAAGATATCCTTCAGCAGGCCCGGGATGAAGCGCGCCTGCTGCTGCGTAGCACAAAAAGCGCAGCTGACCAGTTGATCAAAGAGCTGAAAACAATCAAAACTGAACAAACATCCGGATCGGATCAGCGGATCGAAAATATCCGGCAGGAACTGGGGAGGATGCGCCGGGAGATAGATGACGGAGCAGAGTTGGATTATGAAGAGGAAGGTCTTACTGCAGAAGAGATCTCGGCAGGAGACCTTGTGTTTATCCCCAGCATCAGGCAAAAAGGCGAAGTTATATCTCTTGCCGGAGATGAAGTGATGGTGCAGGTTGGTTCAATCAAAGTTAATCTAACTCCCCGCGATCTGCGCCGGGAGAAAGGCGGCCTGCAGAAACCTAAGAAAAAGCAGGCACTTACCGGCGGTGGCTACAGTGTAGAAAAAGATCCGGCCATCAGCAGTTCTGTCGATTTACGGGGTTTAAATTTTGATCAGGCGCAGCCGCTGGTTGACAAGCTGCTTGATAACGCTCTCTGGGCCGGTTTAAACCGGGTTGATCTGATCCACGGTAAAGGGACCGGTAAATTAAAAGAGGCTTTGCGCAGTTACTTACAGGCACACCCACTGGTCGGCAAACTGCGCAGCGGAAACCCCGCCGAAGGGGGAGAAGGTGTGACGGTGGTTGAACTCAAAGGGTAAGGGTGTTTACTGATGATCTTAGAAGAGCTTCAAACCAGACTGCTGCAATTATTGGAACCCGGTATCTATAAGACCACTGCTCAGCTGGTGGAAGAATTCCGGATGGAGTATCCTCTGTTCTGGGAAGAGCTGGAAAAGGAAGGTCTGGCGCTTTACGGAAGCAGCTGCAGCTCAATCCAGCAGCCCTCTACCCGCATTGCCCAGGCTCTACTGGAACTACCGGCAGACAGCTGCAGGCGGTACAGCAGGGGCAGCCAGCATTTTTGGAGCAAAAGAGGAGGCAGTGACGACTGCCCCCTCTGAATGGAATTAACTGATTTATCTGTCTGGCATTGGCTTAGTTGTTCATAAACAGTTGATACTCGCTGACCACCAGGAAAACCGTTGTTCCCCGTCTCACTACGGAGCCGGCTGCCGGTTCCTGGGAGAGCACGGATCGCCGCGGCTGCGTTTCGTCAAT
>CAYGHB010000167.1:0-4346 GCA_964349375.1 uncultured Syntrophomonadaceae bacterium
CAGAGAAGGAATACAAGCAGCCTGGTTGATTCATCTGGCCTTAAACCTTGAGGATTTTGAGCAGGGCATCTCGTTCGGGCGCCTTGACCAGTTTCTCTATCCCCTTTATTTAAAAGATCTGCAAAGCGGAACACTGACTGAAGAGAGCGCTCGTGAACTACTCGCCTGCCTCTGTCTCAAGTGCGGCGAAACCATACCGCTTTACTCCAGGCGCATCAACCGCTTTTTCGGCGGGAATGCAGTCGGCCAGGGAATGACCATCGGCGGAGTAGATTTTACCGGCAATGATGTTACCAATGATCTGTCGCGGCTGGTGCTTGAAGCTTACAGCCTGGTGATGACCAGGGAACCAAGCCTGCACGCCAGGATCCACGACCGCTCGCCTGAATGGTTTCTGGATAGTTGTGCCGAGCTGATCCAGGCCGGCAGCGGAAGACCGGCTCTCTTTGGCGACGAAGCGATCACAAAAGCCCTTGAAAATGCCGGTTTTACCAGGGAGCATGCCCACGATTATGCAGTAATCGGTTGCGTAGAGATGGGCAGCCAGGGCCGCACCTATAACTCCTCCGATGCCGCGCTCTTCAATATTCCACTTTGCCTGGAGCTGGCCTTAAATCGTGGACGCCGTTTCAAAGGCGGCGGCAGGCTTGGCGCGTTAACACCCGCTCTAGAAGTAATAGGAACGTATGATCAGCTGCTTGAAGCCTTTAGGCTGCAGGTTGAAGATGCAGTAAGCGATCTGGTCAAAGTGATTAATGAGCTGGAGAAAGCATATCGGCAGATCAGGCCATCACCACTAAATTCGATCCTGACTGAAGGGTGCTTAGAGCAGGGACAGGATGTCACCTGGGGCGGGGCGCTATACGACTTTACCTCGATCCAGGGTGTGGGCCTGGCTGATGCCGGGGAATCACTTTATGTGCTGAAAAAACTTATTTATGAAGAGAAGGAATTTACTTTACCTGAGTTTGTCTCTATCTTAAAAAATAATTTTAAAGGCCATGAGCAGCTGCAGATCAAACTGCAAAACCGCCTGCCCCGCTTTGGCAATGATCATCCGGAAGTTGACGCGGCTGTTCAGGCGGCAGCCGATATCTTTACGGCAGCGATCACCAGGCAGCAAAACTCCCGCGGGGGGAAATATATCACCGGTTTTTATTCCATGACCTGCCACCATGGTTTCGGCACTGTAACCGGAGCGCTGCCCAACGGCAGAAGAGCCGGGTTCCGACTCTCCAACGGTTTGTCACCGGCAGATGGAGCTGACCGCAAGGGTCCGACCGCAATGCTTAATTCTGCCGCTCAGCTCGACAACAGCAAATGGGCTAATTGTTACGCCCTTAACCTGAAGTTTGAAAAAAGTATTGTTAGCGGGCTTAAAGGTCGCGAAACCTTAAAGGACCTGATCAGGGGCTATTTCAAGCAGGGCGGCATGGAACTGCAGATTAATGTCCAGGATACAAATATCCTGCGCCTGGCCAAAGAAAACCCTGCCGCTTACCCGGGCCTGATGGTCCGTGTCTCAGGCTATTGTTCGTACTTCTGCGATCTGTCGCCGGAGGTGCAGGACGAAATTATCGAGCGCACCGCCTTCGGTAAATAAATAATCAATGGCAGTAGAGTAAAACGAGAACCCGGAGGTTGAATAAAGATTGCGTGTCATTGCCGGCAGTGCCAGGGGCACAAAGCTAAAAGCGCCAAAAGGGCTTTCCGTGCGGCCAACGACCGACCGGGTTAAAGAAGCCCTTTTTAACATTATTGGCGCCCGCGTTATTGATTGCCTGTTTATCGATCTTTTTGCCGGCAGTGGGGCAGTGGGTATCGAAGCGCTGAGCCGGGGGGCTGCAGGCGCTGTTTTTGTTGATCACAACCGGGGCAATATCACTTTAATCAGGGATAACCTGGAGAAAACCAGGCTGTCTGAGAGGGCTCGATTGCTCTTAAGTGATGCCGGTCGGGCAATTGACCGCCTGGGCGCTGAAAAGTTTAAGGCGGACCTGGTTTTTATCGATCCACCTTACGATCTTACCAATGTTGAGCTGCTGGTCAGCAGCGTTATCGCCAAAGATCTAATCAATCCCACAGGCCTGGTGGTTGTGGAACACTCTGCTAAAAACCTGAGCTGGGCTGAATCGTTCCCCGGCTACCGCCAGAAAAAATACGGCGACACCGGCCTGACCTTTATAACTCCACAGGGTAAACCCTGATTGTTTATCCCCTACTTATCCTTAAAGATCAGCCAGGACTTCCTTTAAAGCTGCCAGGAATCTTTCGTTTTGCTCTGCGGTACCGTAAGTTACCCTTATATAAGTAGGATAGCCGAAAATATCACCGGTGCGCACGATAACCCCTTTCAGGAGCAAAGCCTGGAAAGCCTGGCGGGAATCAACCCCGATATCAACAAAACAGAAGTTGGCCTGATCAGGCACCGGCGTTAAACCTAAAGCACTTAAGCCTGCAGTGAGCATTTTACGTCCCTGCTCCACCAGGGCAATGCTATTTTTAAGATGGGCAGCGTCAGAAAGGGCAGCCAGGGCGGCCTTCTGGGCCATAGCGTTAACATTAAAGGGCTCACGGACCCGGTTAAGGCCGGTTATCAAGGTGGAAGAAGCTATCCCATAGCCGATCCGTAAACCGGCCAGCCCGTAAATTTTGGAAAAGGTGCGCAGGGCGATCACGGGATAACCCTGCTCGATTAAATCCAGCCCCCCGGGATGACCGGGATCGGTAACATATTCAATGTAGGCCTGGTCAAGCACAACAAGCACTTTGTCAGGCAGCTTGCTCAGAAAACGTTCTAGATCGGCGCTTTGAATATGGCTGCCGGTTGGGTTGTTGGGGCTGCAGATAAACACAATCCTGGTTTGATCATTTACTGCTGCCAGCACCGCATCAAAATCATAGGTGAATTCGGGGCCAACAAGCGGCACCAGGCGCGGCACACCACCCATTAAACGCATGGCAAAATCGTACTCGGAAAAACTTGGCGCAACCATTACCGCTTCGTCGCCGGGGCTGATCAAGGCCAGGGTCAGAAGGCTTAATATTTCGTCGGAGCCGTTGCCAAAAAGTAGTTGATCTGGTTTGATACTAAGCTTCGCGGCCAGGGCTTCTTTCAAGTAGTAGCAGTTACCATCCGGATAAATATGCATCATTTCGGCATTTTCCTGCATCGCTTTAACTGCCAGCGGCGAAGGCCCAAGGGCGTTTTCATTCGAAGCCAGCTTGATTACATTGCTCAAACCAAGCTCCCTCTCCACCTCTTCTACCGGTTTACCGGGAACATAGGGCTTGATCAGATCAAGGTAGGAGCGCATTTCGGGAAAGGACATCAACCACACCTCCGTCTTTAATAAAGGATTATTTCATTATAACTGATCGGCAGCGCCTGGCAAAGAAGCGCCGGATTTTAAATTATTTTAAATTTTTTTGCTCCGGCGCTTGCATTCCGTAAAGCGGTCTGCTATAATGCGACAATAAGTCAATAGCTAAAGGCTTTGAAGGGGAATAAACTTAAACCCATCAGACAAGAGAGGGGCTTCACCGGCTGAAAGAGCCCCACCGGGTAAAGATATAAGCCGCCCCGGAGCTGCTGCGCCGAATAAAAAGCATCCTAATAAGTGCAGCCGGTCTTAAAAGATCGTTAAACAGTTCAAGAGGCCCTAAATGGGGCAATTGGAGTGGTACCGCGGGAAAAAGCCCGTCTCTGTTAAGAGGCGGGCTAAATTTTTATCAAAAACTGGAGCTTAAGAAAAAAAGAGCAGTCAGTACAGGGAGGCTATCTAAGGTGAACATTAAGTGGCAGGATTTCTTTGCGCGAAGGACAGAGCGGGTCACAGGGTCACAAATCAGACAGTTTTTTGCTCTTACTGAGAGACCGGAGGTAATCTCTTTTGCCGGCGGTTTTCCCGATAACGAGTTTTTCCCCCGTGAAGATCTGGCTAGGACGATGGCTTCGCTGGTCAAAGAAGATGCCCGCCAGGCCCTGCAGTATGGACCAACCGAAGGAATTTACGAACTGCGGGTTTTTCTCTCCGGCAAGATGCGTCAGGCCGGGGCCCGCTGTGAAATAGGGAACCTGATTATAACCAACGGCTCGCAGCAGGGAATTGACCTGTTAAGCCGGGTGTTAGTCAACCCCGGTGATCCGTTGCTGGTAGAAGAACCGGCTTATATTGGGGGCATGGGAGCGATAAAAAGCTACGGCGGCGTAACTTATGGGATCGAAATGGATGAAGATGGTCCGCGGCCGGAATCGATGGTTAAGACCTTAGAAGAGCTGATTGCCAACGGGCTTAAACCAAAATTCTTTTATACAGTGCCCAATTTTCAAAACCCGACCGGGA
>CAYGHB010000168.1:0-4345 GCA_964349375.1 uncultured Syntrophomonadaceae bacterium
AAAATAGTCTACATTTTGGTCCTCCCAATTTCGGCCCTGAACTTGGGCTGGATAAGCATTACTACCTGGATTACTACCTGGAAGCGCCAAACGGTCAATCGCGACAGGTTCTTATGAGCTTTTCTGCTGATGGAGCAAACTCTCCCACCCGGGACGTTTTTATTAAATGGGAGAATTATCAGGACTGACCTTATAAATTGACTTTCCTCTTTCCGGCTAGTGATCAGATCGCGACGGCAAGATGAGAACTGTGCTAATAGACTTCTGCGCAATTACCCGGGTATCATATAGAAAGGATGAGAAAAATGAGTTTAGTAAAAACGAAGTTACCTTAATGCCTCGCTACGGCGGTTAGCGATCAGCCCCTAACCAGGGGCTGATCCTATCCTTGCCGAAAGCGACCACTGACTTTGAAAAGTTAATTGGAATAAGTAATTAATAAAAAGGAGAGTGTTATCGATGTCAATCAAGGGTTATTTTGAAAATCTAAAACATGAACGGGAAAAACAACAGAGGAAAGAAAGTGCGCTGAAAGTGCTATACGGTTTGGCGATTGGCTCAGCAATTGGTGGAGCGATTGGGATCCTCTTTGCTCCAAAGGCTGGTAAAGAAACAAGGCAGGAGATTTCCGAGAAAGTAAAGGAAACTGCCGCTGTCACCAGTAAAAAAGTAAAGGAAACAGTGCAGGAAGTAAAAGAAAAAGTAGAAGAGCTGAAAGACAAGAGGCTTGCCATCGTTGATAAAAATGATGATAAAGCAGGCGAAGTGTAAAAAGGCCGGCATGAATCGTGGGAAGATATAGTAAATATAATATTATTCAGGTAAGTGGGTGAGTAAATGAATGTTACTGTAACTTTATACGACCTTGGCCTTCTCGTGCTATTTGTATTGTTGGTGGTGGCGGTAATCTATTTTATTGTCATCGCCAGAAAATTTTATGATCTGCTTGGAAATGTGCATAAGACTTTAGAGGCAAATGAAGCGAATATAAAAAGAACGCTGATAGTTTTGCCCGAAATGCTTGAAAAAGCAGATGATATTGCGTCCAACATGCAGTTGGGCGCCCGGGAGTTTGGAACCTCAGCTCCAACTATTTTACATAATTTCAGCGCTATTTCTGATTCCTTAAGAGATAGCGCTGATCTTGTCGTTAACTCGGTGGATTTGATTGGTACAGGGATCAGTGAAACAGTATACAACGTAAAAGAAAGATCCGGTGATGTTGTCAGTTACGTTAAGATCATCATGGAAGCCTTGCACCAACTGGTAAATTATTTAACGAACAAATAAATTAAATTATCTTCAAAGCAAAACATGGCTGTCAAAAAAGGATGATCTAATAGTGAATTCATTTGAGAAAGACTTCGCAGAGGGGCTTTTTGAAAAATGTGAGCCTCCCTGCCTCTCGCTATATCAGCCGACTCACCGGCACTATCCGGACAATCAAAGTGACCTGATCCATTATCGGAACCTGGTGAAAGTGTTGGAGGCGACACTGTTGCAGAAATATACTAGAAATGATATTGAAGCGCTAATCGCCCCGTTTTTTGCCCTGGCAGATAACCGTGATTTCTGGAACCATACCCTTAATGGGCTGGCAGTACTGGGTTCCGGGAATTTCTTTCGGGCCTACAGACTCCAAAGGTCGGTTGCCGAGATGGCTATCGTAGCTGACAGTTTCCATGTCAAACCGCTGATCCGCATCCTGCAGACGGCTGACCGCTATCATGTCCTTGGCCTTAACCGCCATGGGATCAGGCTTTTTGAGGGCAATCGTTATGTTTTAGATGAGATTGAACTTGCTGAAGGTGTCCCGTGGACGATTACAGAGGTACTGGGTGATAAGTTGACCGAGCCGCACCATAGCTCTGCCTCATTCGGCAGTGTTGGCGGATCTCATGGCCACGGCGGGAAAGAGTCCGAAGTAGAAGGCGATGCTGAGCGTTTTTTTCGTGATATTGACCGCAGTATCCTAAATTATTACTCTAAGCCCTCAGGCTTACCGCTTATCCTGGCTTCACTTTCGGAGCATAAATCTCTATTTCACCGGGTCAGCCACAATCCCTTTTTGCTGGAAGCGGGCATTGATATTCATCCGGATGTCATATCAATCGATGAACTCCGGCTTCGAGCCTGGCAGGTGATGGAACCTCACTATCTGGCCAAATTAGCGGATCTGATTGAGGATTTTGGTCGGGCAAGATCTAAAGATCTTGGTCATGAAGATTTGACGCAAGTTGCCAAGGCCATTGTGACAGGCCGGGTTGAAACCCTGCTGGTAGAAGCCGATCGCGAGATACCAGGTCGGATTGATGGTACGAACGGCGTCATAGAGTTTGAGGATCTGGCTTGCCCGGAGGTTGATGACGTGCTCGATGACTTGACCGCTTTAACCATGAAGATGGGCGGGAAAGTCATAGTCCTTCCTTCTGAAAAGATGCCGGTAGAGACTGGAATAGCTGCAATCTATCGCTATTAAGTAAAGTGGATTTCGCTGTAATAGCTGTAATAAATGAGAGAGAAGGTATGGCCATGAACGAAGATATCTTAAAAGGAAAGTGGAACGAAATGAAAGGCGAGGTAAAGAAAAAGTGGGGAAAGATCACCGATGATGATCTGATGGTGATTTCCGGAGAAAAAGAAAAACTGGTAGGGATTTTGCAATCGAAATACGGATATGCAAAAGAAAAGGCAGAGGAAGAATACAAGTCTTTTCTCGGCAGACAAAAATAATTGCTAAATGTGCATTTCGTTTTAATGACTGACATCTGCTGCCAAATGATGTCAGTTTTTTTCAGGGTAGTAACAGCCTACGGTAACAAAAATTTTCAAAAAATAATGAGAACTGTGCTTATAGACTCCTACGAACTTTGTTCGCTAATATGAAGTTAGGATTTAGAATATTAATGGCATTAAAATAGGTATTCGCTTGTTGAACCATAAAATGGAAGCAAAACAGATTTGAATTATTTTGGCTGAGGAGGGGAAGAATATGCGTTCTATTATATACATAATTGGTTTGGTAGTAGTGGTTTTCTTTATTCTCAGATTCCTCAACATTGTTTAAAACAAGAAACCTGTCAGCAGGAAGAGGGGAGCAGGGAAGCGTCTCTTGCGATCGGGGTGGTCGCAAGAGGCGCGGGCTAATTGACTGCGACAATAAAATTTAATGGGAGTGGATATTTAATGACTGAAGAAAGAATGGCTAATGTAGCGAAGGTTATTGAGTTGGTTGGGCGATCAAATGTTGGCTGGGAAGATGCAGCGAAAAATGCAGTGAGTGAAGCGTCCAAAACCGTGACCAATATTACGGGAGTGGAGATCATTAATTGCACCGGCATGGTTACAGACGGAAAAGTTACAGACTTTAAGGCCAACGTAAAAGTTGCCTTCGGCCTTACCGATCGTTAGGATTTTCAGAATCTGAAACTATGGAAATAAGTTTGATGAACAATTCTCAGGATTAACCGAACGATTAGAACAGTTAGCAAAAGGAGGATTTAAATTATGAGATGGGGTAGAAGTATGAACTTAGGCCACACCCTACTGAGCATCTGGTTGATTGTATGGGGATTAATTTCCTTACTATCGCTTAATTTCCCCTTCCAGAATGTTGTTCTCGGCCTGCTGGCAATCGCTGCTGGTGTTTTGATTCTCATGAAGCGGTAAAAATATATTTTAAGAGGAGTGGTCATTATGGGATCGATTTTTCTTTTCTTGGCGTTATTAATCGGTTTGCTTATCGCCGGAATAGCTTTTATTAACGATCAAGTTGTTACTTTAAACTATTTTTTTGGTCAGATCAGCCTTACCGTGTTTATGCTGATCCTGGGCTCTGCAGTTGCGGGTTCCCTGGTGATGATATTCTTCGGTTTTTATCGCAGCATCCATAAGTACGTTAATAACCGGGCGGAGCGCCGTAACGAGAAAGAGATGCAGCGCCGGGTTAACCATTTAGAGAAGGATAAGAGTAACCTGAAAGCTGATTTGGGCAAACAGCAGTCAGATCGTGAAGATGTTGCGGCAAAAGCAACTGAAGATGTTAGAAATGAGAATAAGAAGTTACATGCCGAATTGGATCGGCAAAAGATGGAATACGAAGATGTTGCGGAAAACGCGCGGCAGGATCTAGATGAAAAAAATAAGAAGCGGGAAGCCGATTTGGACCGCAGGCAGGCCGAGAATGAAGCTGACCGGGAAAAAGTATACGCCGACAGGAATTGAACATAAGGCTGTTTAAATTGCTGTTTTGGTGATTGTCAAAGCACATCTTGATTTTAAAGTGGTTTAGAAGGCACTCGGAAAGTAGCTGGAAATTCTTTTGAAAGTGTGATCTGAGCTTTAA
>CAYGHB010000169.1:0-2138 GCA_964349375.1 uncultured Syntrophomonadaceae bacterium
TGGTAGACGGCAATATTATGGGCAGCCTGCTGGTTTTTGCCGAAACTGTCCGCATTAGCGGCAATATAGCGGGAACGGTGCGCGGCGGCTCCAACAGCTTTTCGTTCTCTGGTTCCAGCGGGCGTGACCTGATGATCATGGCTAATTCAATAACGGTGGCCGGACCGGTGGGCCAGGACCTTTTTGCTGCCGCCAGCAACGGTACAATAACCGGTTCGATTGGCAGAGATCTAAAAAGTTCGATGAATCGGCTAATTGTTGACGGACCAGTTGGCGGCGATATCAATGCCGCGGTCAGCGAACTGGTAATCGGGCCCAATGCCCTGATTAGCGGTAAGGTAACCTATACTTCGGAAGCAGAAGCCACGATTAACAGCCAGGCGGTAGTCGGTGGAAGCATTACCAGGCTTGATCCCCCGACAACCCAGGTTACCGCTGTTTCAACAGGGCGCAGCATCTGGAGCTTTGTCAGGCCTATTCTGTCGCTGCTATTTGTTGCCCTCCTGATGATCCTGCTTTTCCCCGCTGTTACAAAAGGCTCGGCGGCGATGATTGAAGGAAAACCGGCGCCCAGCCTTGGCGCAGGCGCTTTGATCGTTTTTGTGGCGCCAATTGCCGCCCTGGTCCTGCTGGTTACCGGGATCGGCATTCCGGTCAGTTTCCTCTCGATGCTCCTCTACCTGGTGTTGCTCTATCTTTCCCGGGTCTTTGCCGGTTACTTCCTGGCCGACTTCGCCTTTAAGAAATTTGGCGTTGAACTGCACCCGGTGCTGAAAGCGCTGATCGGGGTCCTGGTTCTGGCCCTGGTTATCAAAATTCCCTACGTCGGTTGGCTGATTCATTTGGCAGCTGTGATCTTCGGAACAGGCGCCTTCATGCATTACATGCTGGCGCAGAAGGAAAAGCCGGTAGATCTGCAGGAGGCAGCTCCGGAAGAGATCGCTTAAACGAATCTGATTTTTACCGCATGGCCGTGACCATAGATATAGACGAAGCATTTTAGCTGTGATAGGATGAAAAAAACTTAAAAAAGGAACATTCAGGTGTCCTTTAAAGGACGAAGAGGGAAACCGGTGCAAGTCCGGTGCGATCCCGTCACTGTAAGCAGGAGCCGACTCCAAGTAACCACTGGTTTTAAACCGGGAAGGAGGAGAAGGTGATGAATGCAAGCCAGGAGACCTGCCTGAATGGCGCTGCGTTCCCCTTCGAGTGAGAGGGTTGGTTGCGGGTTAAGCGCCGATATGAGAATGCCGGCGCTGTTTTATGAGAATTAAAACTCCGCCTTCGCTTACTGAAGGACGGAGTTTTTTGATCCTGAATCGGATATTGAGGAGAGCCTTACATGCAAAATAGCTATCCCCTGTTTCTGAACCTGAGCGGAAAGAGCTGCCTTTTGCTGGGCGGGGGCAAAGTAGCTGAACGAAAGCTGAAAGCCCTGCTCAGCTGCGGGGCCCGGGTTACCCTGGTCAGCCCCGAACTGAGCCCGGCCGTCAGGGAGATGGTTGAACAAAACGGGATAGACTACCGGGAAGATCTTTACCAGCCGCACTATCTTGAGCAGCGATTTCTCGTATTTTGTGCCACCGATGATCCGCAAGTTAACCGCCAGGCGGCCTTTGATTGCCAAAGCAGAGGCATCCTGGTTAACTGCGCCAGTGAACCTGATTTATGCAGTTTTTTTGTGCCGGCTGTTCATCGGGAAGGCTCCCTTTCATTAGCTGTATCAACCGGCGGCAGCAGCCCGGCCCTGGCCGCAAGAATCAGGGATCAGCTGGCCGTTATTTTAGCGAAAGATTACCCTGCTTATCTTACTTTCTTAAATGACAGCCGGGAAAATATATTAAGGCGGATTAGGAGCAACGAAAGGCGCCGGGCGCTCTTAGAAGAGCTGGCTTCTGATTCCTTTTACCAGTTCTTTAAAACTGCCGTCTCTGATCAGGCTGCATCCAGGGCGGAAGAAATGATTGCTGCGCTTGAAGGTCAGGAAAATGAGAGTAATGAAAGTGCAGACGGGGGTGGACGATCCTGAGAAAATTTGTGATTGGCACAAGGTGCAGTAAACTGGCGATGATTCAGGCCGACCTGGTCAGGTCAAATCTTGAACGTTGCAATCCCTCTCTCAGGATTACTTATAAGCT
>CAYGHB010000169.1:2238-4333 GCA_964349375.1 uncultured Syntrophomonadaceae bacterium
AGCAAGCTCGAAGGAGGTTGCCAGGTGCCGATCGGTGCGCTCGCTACGGTCGAAGAAGACGGAACGCTGGTGCTTGAAGGAATGGTAGCTTCTTTAAATGGCGAGGTTATCTTTCACGAAACAGAAAGCGGTCCCAAGGACCAGGCAGAGCTGATCGGCGTCAGGCTGGCCGGTCACCTGCTTCAGCGCGGTTGCGGCAGCATCTTAGAGCAGATCAGGCAGGAGTGCGGATAGATGAAAAAAGACGGCTACAAAAAGAAGGCATTGTCTACCTTGTCGGGGCGGGGCCGGGCGATCCTGGTCTCATAACCGCCAAAGGATTGAGGTGCATCCGCAAGGCCGATGTTATTGTTTATGACCGTTTGATTCCCAAACGGCTGCTGCAGGAAGCTCCAGCTTCAGCCGAGCTGATTTATGTCGGTAAGTCACCGGATGGCCACACCCTGAAGCAGGATGAAATCAATGAACTGCTGGTTGAAAAAGCGGCACAGGGCCTTACCGTAACCAGATTGAAAGGCGGCGATCCATTCGTTTTCGGGCGCGGAGGAGAAGAGGCGGCGCTGCTTGCTGATCATCATATTCTCTTTGAAATTGTGCCCGGCATCACCTCTGCCGTTGCTGTTCCCGCTTACGCCGGGATTCCCGTAACGCACTGCGGCCTATCATCCTCTTTTACGGTGGTTACAGGCCATGAGGATCCGGAAAAAGCTGAATCGGATTTAGATTGGCCGGCTCTGGCCCGCGGCAAAAGCACCCTGATTTTCCTGATGGGTATGGGTAATTTGGCGAAGATCACTAAGCGGCTGATTGCCGAAGGGCTCTCTCCTGCTACGCCGGCGGCCATTATCCAACAGGGCGCCGGGGCGAGGCAGCGCACCCTGGTGGCAACAGCCGGCAGCTTAGTTTCAGAGGCTGAGCGTGGAGGGTTCACTCACCCGGCGATAATCGTCATTGGTGAAACAGTCTCGCTGCGCGAACAGCTGCAGTGGTTCGAGCAGAAGCCGCTTTTCGGCAAGCGGATCGTGGTGACACGCGCCCGCGAACAGGCCGGCGCCTTTTCCGAAAAACTCGAAAAACTCGGGGCAGAGACGATCGAATTTCCGGCAATTAAAATCGAAGATCCGCTTGATTACGGGCCGCTCGACCGCAGCCTTGAAAGTGGTTTTGAAAAAATACTAATCATCGGGCATATCGGCAAGCTGATTAAGGTAGCTGCCGGGATTTTTAACACCCATAGCCGTGTGGCGGATGCGCGCTTTGAGATTTTTGCCGCCCATGCGGCGCTGCTTGGCGCCGGCCTGGAAACAATTAAAAAACTGGAAGAAGCCGTTACCACTGAAGAGATGTGCGATACCCTGGCTCAGCTTGGCGGCGCTGATCTGTTTGACAACCTGGCGACAAAGATCTCAGGGCGTTCAATGGCTTATCTGCATGATGAAGCGCAAATCGGCACGGTAATCTTTAATTTCCGCCGCGGCCTCCTGGGCATGGACCGGCAGGCGAAACAGATCATGGAAGACTTGAAGAGGCAGTTTTAAGATGAATAAAATCTATGTTCTCTCCGTGGGACCGGGTTCGCCCGCATATCTGACCCCCGCCGTAAATGGAGCGGTAATGGAGTGCGACCTGCTGGTTGGTGGTCGGCGCAACTTAGACCTTTTTGCTGATAGCGGAAAGGAAACGCTGGAGATTTGCGGCCGATTGGACTCGCTGTTTGCCGCAGTTAAAATGCGTATGAAAGCCGAGCAGGTTGGTTTTCTTGTTTCCGGCGATGCCGGCATCTTCAGTATCCTGCCCCGCCTGGCCGGGCGGACGCCTGTGCC
The DNA here is from genome assembly GCA_964349375.1 of uncultured Syntrophomonadaceae bacterium. Taxonomy (GTDB): domain Bacteria; phylum Bacillota; class Dethiobacteria; order DTU022; family DTU022; genus UBA993. The sequence continues at coordinate 4,062 of CAYGHB010000169.1, forward strand.
GGAGAGCCAGGCGCTGAACAAGCTGGCTGTTCATGAAGCAAGCATGGCAATCTTCTTAAGCGTTGAAAAAATCGACGAGGTAGTTAAAGAGCTTCGCGCCGGCTACAGCGCCGACACCCCGGTTGCTGTTGTTTACAAAGCCTCCTGGCCGCAGGAGCTGGTCATTGAAGGGACGCTCGCCGATATCGCCGGCAAAGTTAAAGCGGCCGGGATTAAGCTCAGCGCCCTGGTCCTGGTCGGTCGCTTTCTTGGTGAACCGGTAGCGGAGTCAA
>CAYGHB010000170.1:0-4313 GCA_964349375.1 uncultured Syntrophomonadaceae bacterium
CCGGACTCTATGCCGACCAGGTAGCCGCTCTCGCCGGTATTGATATCGACCAGGCTGGCTACCGTCAACATCCCTGCAAGGGTGAGTACTTCAGCCTGCCGCCATCTAAAGCCGCTTTGGTTGATCACTTGGTCTACCCCCCACCCCTGGCCGAATTGACCGGCCTTGGAATCCATCTGACCAAAACGCTCGACGGCCGCCTGCGTTTAGGGCCGAATACAATTTATACCGATAATCTGGAAGATCACTCTGTTAACCCTCGAAATGCCACCGATTTTTACCGATCAGTCAAGTCTTTTTTGCCTTTCCTGACCGCAGAAGACCTTGAACCTGAGATGGCCGGCATCAGGCCTAAGCTGTCCGGCCCGGATGAGCCTTTCCTTGATTTTATCATCAGTGAAGAGAGCGACCGCGGCCTCCCAGGCCTCATTAACCTGATCGGCATCGAATCGCCGGGGCTCACCAGCTGCCTCAGCATCGCCCGCCTGGTCGCCACCTTAGTTTAGTTGATAATGCTTGAAAATTTATGTTGCTTACCAATCCAAGCACTTTTGATTTGCCTCTCCTTAACCTCCAGCAATTACAATTTCAATCAACTTTGATTTGACAAACGCCCAGGCATAAATTAAAATTGCTTTACAAGTAAAACGAGAGGTGATAAAAGGTGAAAGTTAAAATATCCTCTAAAGGACAAATTTCGATCCCGGCTCGCTACCGAAAAAAACTATCCGTAAAAACCGGGGATGAAGTTAATATCATCGAAAGTGGGGACCATCTGCTGATCTATCCTCTTAAAATACAAAGTAAAGCTGAGCTGGAGAAGCTCTTTGACTCGCTTAAGGGGGTCTGGAGCGATATGGGGCAAGATGGCGCTTTGTATGTCCGCGAAATAAGGGAAGGAGGGACTCGCGATGTATGGCAGTAAAGCATCGCTGCTCCTCGATACTGATATTTTTATCAACTACCTGCGCGGACAAAAAGAAGAATCAGATTTTTTCTACCGCCTCCTCGTTAAAGGGGAGTATGATGGATTCTATTCATCCATTACCGAGGTGGAGCTATTTGCAGCTGACAAACTCGACGATCTACAAACAGGTAATATCAAAGCTCTGCTGAATGCTCTCTACCGGGTTGAAGTTAACCCGACTGTTGCTCAGCAAGCCGGTAGGCTATTGGCCCAATTTAGAAGAACGAACGTTTTGGAGATGCCCGATGCGATTATAGCCGCTTCAGCATTAGCCAGCGGAGCTACATTGGTTACAAAAAATGCCAGACATTATTCATTTATTCCCGGTCTTGTGATATCCTTTCCAGTGTCATATAGCTGCGACAACTAGCCAGGCCAGTTAAACAACCTTATATTTTAAACATAGCTTTCCGGCCTCTGACCTCCAGAACCGAAAAAAGCGAAGGCAAAACTCCCTCACCTTTAGGGTGAGAAGCGCGCCTAAACTCCCTCCCCCATGAGGAGGGGAAGGGTCGGGGTGGGGGTGATAATATTGAAGCGGCCTGAACAAGGAGTTATTTAGAAAATTGCCACTGCTCACCCTATCTAAAATCAGTAAAATGTACGGTGCCGATACTATTCTCGATTCAGTATCACTGCAGCTTCAGACAGGCGAAAAAGCCGGCCTGATTGGACCTAACGGATCAGGTAAAACAACACTCATCCGCATCATCGCCGGCGAACACGAGGCAGATAGCGGCGAAGTTAATTTGGCCCGAGATGCGAGGGTCGGCTACCTGACCCAGGAGCCACCACAGATTAGCGCCGCCACCCTGCGCGCTCACCTCGAATATCCCTTACGCCACATTTATGATCTTAAAAATGAGCTTTCGAATCTATCCGCACAAATTTCAACCATAGCCGCAGAGGATAATCTTGATCAAGCAAAACAAAATAAACTTGATCAAGAGCTTGAACAATACGCGGCGCTAACCTCCCGCTTTGAAGAAGCGGGCGGCTATTTGGTCGAAAGCAAACTGGTCGGCGTTGCCCGCGGCCTTGGTTTTGAAGAAAGTGATTTTAACCGCCCACTGGCAACCTTCAGCGGCGGGGAGAAGACCAGGGCCCGCCTGGCCGGCTTGTTGCTAAAGGATCTAGACCTGTTGCTACTTGACGAACCGACAAACTTCCTCGATCTCTCTGCTCTCGAGTGGTTGGAGAAATACCTGCGAGACATCAGTAGCGCCCTGCTGGTGGTCAGCCACGACCGCTTTTTTCTCGATCGGGTAGTCGGCAAAATCTTTGTTCTCAAAAAGCACCACCTTAAAACTTATAAGGGTAACTACAGCGCCTACCGACAGAAGCTTGAGCAGGAGCAACGCAGCCTTGAAAGTGATTACAACCAGCGGCAGCTGTTAAAAAGCAGGGAGGAGAGGCTGGTCCGCGAAGCCCAGGCTGACGAACGCTCAAAACGCCAGGCCCGCAGCCGCCAAAAGCGGCTGGATAAACTGGTGGAAATTGAGCGTCCGGACCAGGAGCAGAGCTTTTTTCTCGGTATCGGGTTTAGCGGTCGCAGCGGGCGTTTGGTTGTCGGTTTTGAAGAGGTAAGCTTGGCTTTTAAGGCGGCCCCTCTGTTTGACAACCTCACCTTTGAGGTGCGCTGGGGCGATCGCCTGGCGTTAATCGGCCCAAACGGTGCCGGTAAAACAACCCTGCTTAAACTTATTTCCGGTGAGCTTGAGCCTGACGCAGGTACTATTCGTCTCGGACCGGCAGTAAAAGTGCTCTACTTTTCACAGGAGCAGGAGCAATTGCAACAGAACAGAACTCTCCTGGAAACGATCGCCGATGCCTCGCAGCTCGACCTGAAGGCTGCCCGTAACTATCTCGGCCGCTATCTATTCCGCGGTGATGATGTATTTAAGCAGGTATCGGATTTAAGCGGCGGCGAAAAAAGCCGCCTGGCTTTGGCCCGCCTGGGTTTAAGCAACGGTAATTGCCTGCTGATGGATGAGCCGACCAGCCATCTCGATCTACCGGCCCTGGAAGAGCTCGAAAAGGTACTGCTACAATATCCCGGCACGCTGGTAATTGTTTCCCACGACCGCTACTTTCTAAAAGGTCTGGCCAACCGGGTCTTTGTTCTTGGGAACGGGCGGCTCAGGATATTCGAGAACAGCTTTGGGGAATATTTGCAGCTGACTGAAAACGAAGTTGCCGGAAGCGCCCCGGAGGAAAGCGACAAAATTGCAGAAAAACGCCGCCGGCAGCAGGAACATCTCAAACGCCAGGCCTTGCAAAAAGAAGAACGACGCCTTAGAGCAGAGCAGAGCAAGATAGAGCAGCAGATCAGCACCAAAGAAACTGAAATCAAAGCGCTTGAAGAAACCCTATCCAACCCCGAACTGTACGGCGATCACCAGCGCCTGAAAGAGCTCGGCGCCGAACTTCAAGAGGCACAGGAACAACTTGACGATCTGCTTAGCCGCTGGGAAGAACTGGCCACAACCTCAATTGATGATGTATAATCGTCGTAATAATTAGCTTCCAGAAATGGAGGTAGATAAGATGCGTCAGGCCGAAGCCTACATAACCACCAGAACAGAAGCAGAAACTGCCGCTCTCGGAGAAATGTTTGGGCGGAACCTGGATCAACCACTGGTTATAGCCTTAAAGGGTGAGCTCGGCGCCGGTAAAACCGTTTTCGTGCGCGGTGCAGCCCGCGGTTTGGGTGTAAAGGAGCGGGTAACCAGCCCCACCTTTGTGTTGCTCAAAATATACAGCGGTCGCCTGCCCCTCTACCATTTTGATTTTTATCGCCTGCCTGAGGATGAAGACCCTTTTGAGCTAGGCTTTGCCGAATACCTCCCTGGTGAAGGTATTGCATTTATTGAATGGGCCGAGCGTTTGCCGGATCTGCTGCCCGACGAATTCGTACAGGTTGACATCAAAAACTTTTATGACGATAAAGGGGAGGGCCGCCGCCTGCTCTTCATCCCCCATGGGCCTGCAGCCTCAGAACTTATCGAAACCTTTATCGAAACTGTTACCTGGCGCACCGATGGTTCGCTCTATCTGGCAGAATAGCAACAACGTGAAATACTGGAGGTTGTTTTGTGGACATAAAGATCTCCCGCCATGCAAAAAGGCGCATTAAGTTATATAATATTCCCGAGGAAAAGATTAATCAAATCATCACAGAAGCCCAGCCGGGCCGGGGTAAGCAAGTGGTAATAAAAGAAATCGCTGGTTGCTCTTACCCGGTAAAAATAATATTTGAAGTTTTTGATAAAAAAATAATAGTGATTACCTGCTACCCCCTAAAGAGAGGTGTTTAGCGATGAAGGTCTACTACGATGATATTGTA
>CAYGHB010000171.1:0-4291 GCA_964349375.1 uncultured Syntrophomonadaceae bacterium
CATGCTCACCGACAAAAAGCCCGGCCGCGGCCTTAAGAGCATCCAAATCAAGGGGATCGGGCAGGTGCCAGCTATAGAGACGCCTTAAAACCTGGGGCTGAGCAGCCCGATCAATTGTGTAGCTATACTTTTTGCCGACTGCATCAAAGCGGGCATGAAAATCTTCAGCTACTTTTTCGGCCCCGGTAATAACGATCGCATCGGGTAACAATGAGTTCAGGGCGTAAGACAGTTTATCGGGATCAATCTTAAAAGGCGCCAAAAAATTAGCTGCCTGCCCACGGGCATGAACCCCGGCATCAGTTCTGCCTGCACCGTTAATCCTGAGCGGCTGTTTGTAAATCACAGCAAGCGCTTTCTCAAGCTCTTCCTGGATGGCCAGTGCATTAGCCTGGATTTGAAATCCGCTGTAAGCGGTACCGTCGTAGCTGATCCAGAGCAGGGTGTTTTGCATCTTGATTAAAGTCTCACCTCAGGTACTGATAATAGATCACTGCTGCCAGGAGCAGCAGGGCCATTAAGAGAACTAACCAATCCTGTGTTTTAATCAGATCTTCATGCAGCCTGGTGCGCCTGGCCCCAAGCCGGTAGCCCCGCGCTTCCATGGCTAGGGCTAATTCATCAGCCCGCCTGAAAGCGCTGACAAACAGCGGGACAATCAGGGGCACCAGATTTTTGGCCTTGCGAAATATGGAACCGCTTTCAAAGTCGGCTCCCCGTGATACCTGGGCTCTCATCAGGCGCTGGCTCTCCTCGATCAGGGTCGGTATGAACCGCAGGGCGATGGCCATGATCATCACTACTTCTTCTGCGGGCAAACCAATCCGGCTCAGTGGCTTTAGGTAGTAGCCGAGACCGTGGGTTAAGGATAAAGGAGTGGTAGTCAGGGTCAGCAGCAGCGAAAATAGAACTAAGGTTACCAGCCTGATGATCACAAAGAGTCCCTGCCACAGCCCTTCCGACTCAACAGTGAGCGGGCCAAACCTGAAAAGCACCACTCCGCCCTTGGTAAAAAAAATAAAAATAATCAGGGCAAAAAGCGCTATGTAGATAATCGGCCGCAGCCCTTTTAAAAGGTAGCTAAAAGGAACCCGGGCCACTGCAAACAGCAGAAGAACCGCAACCAGAACCGCCATAAGGCCTGTTAAGGTTTTTATGGCAAAAAGGATAACCAGGATAACCATCAAAACCGGAACCTTAATCCGCGGGTTCAACTGATGAATAGCTGAATCACCAGGCAGGTAATGACCAAGGGTTATGCTGCGGCTCATCCTTGATCAGCCCTTTTCACTCTGATAATCTCTTCGCACGCTGCCGTCAGTGAATAGATATCTTTTCTGACCGGCAGACCCCGGACTGACAACTCATCCATGATCTCTGTCACCTGGGGCAGGGCAAGTCCCAACCCCTGCAATTCAGTCCGTCTGGCCAGAATCTCTCGTGTTTTGCCTGCCATCATAAGTCTGCCGCCCTTTAGCACCACCAGCTGATCAGCAAGCGCTGCAACTTCATCAAGGTGATGGGTTGAAACCAGCACGGTAATCTCATCTGAACGGTTCAGCCCATAAAGAAGGTTAAAAAGCTTCTGTTTACCGGCAGGATCGAGTCCTGCTGCCGGTTCGTCTAAAATAAGCACCTCAGGCTCAATTGACAGCACCGCAGCGAAGGCAACCAGTCTTTTCTGCCCGGCACTCAGTTGAAAGGGATGGCGATCGAGCAAATCCTTATGTTCCAGACCGACCCTTTCAACGGCCTTTACGACTCTCTCTTTAACTTGATTTTCATCAAGTCCTAAGTTTCGTGGGGCATAAGCGATCTCATCATAAACTGTTTCTGAAAAAAACTGCTCTTCCGGCATCTGAAAGACCAGGCCGATTCTTCGTCTTAAGGAAAGCAGAGCAGCTTTATCCGCTCCGATCTTCCTTCCATCAAAATAAACAGCACCGGAGGTTGGTTTCAGCAGCCCGTTCAAATGCTGTACTAGCGTGGTTTTCCCCGAGCCGCTTGGGCCGATCAGCAGCGTAAAGCTTCCCCGCCCGAGGCTGAAAGTTATATTTTCCAAAGCATCAGAGGCAAAAGGTGTCCCCGGCATATATATATAGGTTAGCTTATCTGTTCCGATGAACACAGGCTTTCAACCAGCTCCCGGTTACTCATTATTGCTGCAGGCAGATTTAAGCCTTCCTGCCTGAGCAGATCGGCCAGCTCTGCCGCAACTGTTCCCTCTAAGCCCAGCTTATGCAGCAGCTTCAGATTGGTCAGGATTTCTTCCGGTTTACCATCAGCGACAATTCTGCCCAGCTCAAGAACAATGATACGATCCGCTTCCGCTGCCTCGGCAGGACTGTGGGTTACGTGAACAATAGCCAGTAATTCTTTTTTATTGAGATCTTTAACCGTCTTTAAAACCTCAAGTCGTCCGGCCGGATCCAGCATCGCCGTCGGTTCATCCATCAGGATACAGGCCGGCTGCATAGCCAGTATTCCGGCTATAGCAGTGCGCTGTTTCTCTCCACCCGATAATCGGTGTGGTGGATGCTGCAGCAGGTGGGTCAGGCCAAGACGGCTTGCCACATTGTCAACCCGTCGGCGAATCTCCGCCGGTGGCAGGGCCAGATTCTCAAGACCAAAGGCAATATCCTCTTCGACGGTTGTGGCTACAATTTGATTATCAGGATTCTGAAAAATCATCCCGCAGGTCTGACGAACCAGCTCTAACTGTTCGCCCTCAACGGTAGAAATGCCCTTAACTAAAACCTCTCCTTGCGAGGGTATCAGCAGGGCATTTAATAGTTTGAGTAAAGTTGTTTTTCCTGAACCATTGGCGCCGAGCAGGGCCAGATATTCACCCTGACTAATCTTGAGATCAACACCGCTTAACGCAGGTGAAAATTCTTCTCCTTCACCTGCGTAGCTGTAATAGATCTTTTTCGCTTCAATAATTGGTTCGGCTTTCACAACTGCCATCTTTTTACTCAGACAACAGTTCCAGGATCACCATCGGGGCACTGTCACCTCTGCGCGGTCCAATCGGCACAGTGCGGGTATAGCCGCCTTCGCGTCCTTCCAACTTAGGGCCGATCTTTTCAAAAAGCTTGGTTACAACATCTTCATCAAGCAGATAAGTAATAGCCTGGCGCCGTGAATGCAGGTCGCCCTTCTTGGCCAGGGTTACCATCTTTTCAGCAATCGGGCGGATTGCTGCAGCCCTGGCGGCTGTTGTCTCGATCTTGCCCGCCTTGAAAAAAGAAGTAACCAGGCCGCGCAACAGGGCTCGCCTGGGGCCGCTTTTTCGACTCAGCTTCTGGTATGGCATAATAATTAATCCTCCTTGCAGGCTTACTCTCCGCTCTTGTTGAAACTAAAGCCCAAATCCAGCAGCTTATGCTCAACTTCTTCCAGCGATTTCTTGCCCAGGTTGCGTACTTTCATCATTTCATCTTCTGTTTTGCGAACAAGTTCACCAACAGTGTTTATGCCTGCCCTTTTAAGGCAGTTGTAAGACCGAACTGATAGATCAAGCTCTTCGATGGTCAAATCCATAATCCGTTCACGGTCTTCCTCTTGACGATCAGAGGTAATCTCCACATCATCAACCTGTTCAGTCAGGTTAACAAAGAGCGCGATATGGGTGCTCAATACCTTTGCTGACAAACTGACTGCTTCATCCGGCCTGATACTGCCGTCGGTCCATACTTCTAGAGTCAGCTTATCGTAGTCAGTTTTCATGCCAACCCGGGTGTTTGCAACCTGGTAATTGACTTTGCGAATCGGTGAAAACATCGAATCGACTGGGATTACACCGATCGGCTGCTGCGGCTGCTTGTTGCGCTCCGCCGGCACATATCCGCGCCCATTGACGGCAGTCATCTCCATGTAAAGGCGGCCGTTTTCCTCCAGGGTACAGATATGCTGTTCCTCATTTAAGACCTCCACATCAGAGGGCGCTTTAATATCTTTGGCTTTAATCACTCCGGCCCGGTCAGTTTCAATAACCAGGGTCTGGGGATCGACGCTGTGAATTTTCAGCGAAATTGCCTTCAGATTCAGGATAATTTCAATCGTGTCTTCGAGTACGCCCGGCAGGTTTGAAAACTCATGCAGCGCACTATCAAACTTGACGTTGGTTATTGCCGCACCAGGCAAAGATGAAAGCAGAATCCGGCGCAGGGCATTGCCAAGCGTCGTCCCGTAGCCTCTTTCCAGCGGCTCAACGACAAATCGTCCATAATTATTCTGTTCGTCCTTCTCTTCCAATTCAATCTTCGGCTTTTCAATTTCGATCATAGTT
>CAYGHB010000172.1:0-4289 GCA_964349375.1 uncultured Syntrophomonadaceae bacterium
ATAGAAGGTTCACTGGCCCCGGTTAGCTGTGTTGACGATCCCTCTTCCTGCGATCGTCACAAGAACTGTGTAACCCGCCAGGTGTGGGGGCGGATGAAAGATGTAGTTAGCGAGGAGCTTAAAGCTAAAACACTGGCCGACTTGGCAGCGGATCAGTTAAAAGTGAATAAGGCGATTTAGTTTTTTTTACGCAGCTATTCCCTGATATGGGTTGGATAGCCATTGCTCTTAAGCAGTTCTAAAGCCTTAAGCCGGGTTTCGCGGTTTCGAAAGCCGAGCCTGATGCTACCACCAGCCAGTTCACGAACGTGGATAATTTCAATTGCATCAATGTTAATCTCCGCGTCCCCAAGCAACCCTGTCAATTTGCCAATTGCGCCCGGGGTATCTCTAACCAAAACAACCATCTCGTAAATTTCCGGCAAAATACCGCGCCCGCGGTGAGGAATTGAACCCCTGTAATCCCTGGCCCGCAACAGATACTCATAGATAGCTTCGCCATCTTGTTCCGTTAGATATTTCTCTACTACATCCAGTTTTTTCCTGAATCCTTTCAGGGCCGCCATTAACGCCCAGCGGTTACTGATGAAGATGTCTCGCCATACATCAGGATTGCCAAGGGCAATCCTGGTGCTGTCCCTGAAACCGCCGGCAGCAAGGGTATGAATTAACTCTTTTTCTCCGGCATCGGTTACACTTTGTACCAGCGCTGCTGCAATAAGTTGCGGCAGATGGCTGACCAGGGCAACAACCCGGTCGTGATTAAGTGGATCAATTACAATCGGCTCTGAACCAATCTCCGAGAGCATCCGGCTGAGCTGTTCAAGGATCTGCACCGGGGTATGCGGCCCGGGAGTTAAAACATAGATGGCATTTTCGAACAAGGCCGGGTCGGCGCCGCTGATACCGCTTTCTTCTGATCCGGCCATCGGATGACCGCCAATATAATATACCGAAGCAGGGAGAATCTGCTCAATCGCAGCCATGATTGCTCCCTTGGTGCTGCCGACATCGGTGATCAGCGCCCCGGTTTTAACGGCAGGCAGAATCGCCCTGATCAGGGCCAGCGTTTTGAGAACAGGCACAGCCAGGATCACCAGATCGGCGTCCTGAACCGCTTCTGTTGCCGTCTGCGTAAAAATATCAGCAGCCCCGTATTCTACCGCTTCCCGGGATGCTTCCTGGCTTAGGTCATAACAGGTAATCTTCCCCACCAGTTGCTTCTCCCGCAAGGCAAGGCCGATGCTGCCGCCGATTAAACCGACGCCGATTAAAGCCACTTGATCGAAGAAAAACTTCTTTTCAGATGAGCCGTCCGACACTTAATGCCACCCCTTTCAGTTCCTTGATCAGGGTCTGAAACTGGGCAGGGGTCAAAGACTGCGGCCCATCGGAGAGCGCTTCCTGCGGGTTGGGATGAACTTCAATCATCAGTCCATCAGCTCCGGCCGCCAGGGCGGCTTTGCTCATAGCCGGCACCAGTCCTGAAAGCCCTGTGCCATGGCTCGGATCAACAATAATCGGCAGGTGGCTAAGCTGTTTAACTAAAGGCACAGCGCTTAAATCAAGGGTATTGCGAGTGTAGGGTTCAAATGTCCGAATACCGCGTTCGCAGAGAATTACATCGTAATTGCCCCCCGATAAAATATACTCAGCAGCCATCAGCCATTCTTCGATGGTGGCCGAAAGCCCCCGTTTGAGCAACACCGGTTTTCTGATCCGGCCCAGTTCGCGAAGCAGGTAATAATTTTGCATGTTGCGTGCTCCGACCTGAACAATATCGGCGCACTCAGCCACCTCATCTACTGTAAACTGGTCCATAACTTCAGTAACAATTAAAAGCCCGGTTTTGTCTCGAACCCGGTTCAAAAAATGCAGGCCCTGCTGCTCTAAACCCTGGAAGCTGTAGGGAGAGGTCCGCGGCTTAAAAGCTCCAGCCCTTAAAACCCGGGCGCCTGCTTTTTTTACTGCCTCGGCAGCCTGGATCAGCTGCTCTTCATCCTCGATAGCACAGGGGCCGGCCATAACCACCAATTCCGCACCGCCGATGCTCAGGTCACCAATTTTGATTACCGTATCCTCAGGGTGAAATTCCCGCCCGGCCAGCTTAAAGGGTCGGGAAATAAAAACAACTTTTTCAACCTCGGGCATTGCTTCCATCATCTGGGCCACTTCTTCACGGCGCTGCCCGATCACGCCAATTACGGTGCGGCTCTCTCCGGTGGAAAGGTGCACCCCGTAACCCATCGTTTTTAGTTTATCTGTAACCCTGGCAATCTCTTTTTCCCCGGTTCCGGGGTTCATTACTACGATCATCTAAACCTACTCCTTCTCTTATAAACCGCTGAAAGGCTTGCGGGGCTGAAAGCGGCCATGTCCCACTTTGCCGACAAACTTACCGCTATCAATAACCAGTGTACCGCGTGAGAATACTTTTTCAGGCACTCCTTTACCGCTGTAACCTTCATAGGGGTTATAGTCGACATTCTGGTGCTGGGTTGCCTGCGAAATGGTAAACGGCGCTTCCGGGTTAAAGATCATCAGGTCGGCATCGCTACCTGCGGCGATGGTACCCTTTTGCGGGTAAAGACCAAACAGGCGGGCCGGGGCAGTACTGATTAGGTCAACAAACTTGTTAACGCTAAACCTCCCGGCACCGACTCCACCATCGTAGAGCAGCTGAACCCTTGTTTCTACCCCCGGAGCCCCGTTGGGAATCTTGGTATAGTTACCAAGCCCCAGCTCTTTTTGCCCCTTAAAGTTAAAGGAGCAGTGATCGGAGGCTACCACCTGTAAATTACCTGATGCCAGACCGCTCCAGAGAAACTCCTCGTTACCGGCTTCCCTGAGGGGAGGCGACATTACATATTTAGCCCCGCCAAAATCCGGTTCATTGTAACGGTCGAGATCGAGGAAAAGATACTGAGGACAGGTTTCCGCATAGATCGGGTAACCCTGAAGCCGCGCATCAGCAACCCTGGTCAGAGCTCCGGCATCGCTGAGATGGACTATGTAAGCGGGTGCGCCGCTCAGCTCCGCCATGGTTATAAAGCGGTTTACTGCCTCTTCTTCAGCTTCCGGCGGGCGGCTGAGCGCATGGTAAAGTGGCTCGGTATGACCGGCGGCAAGCATTTCGCTGCATAACACATCAATGACATCGCCGTTTTCAGCGTGCACCAGAACCAGCCCGCCCGCTTCGCCTGACTTTTTCAGGACCTTCAGTAATGTAGCGTCGTCGACCTGGAAGACCCCCTTGTAGGCCATGAATACTTTAAAAGAGGGATAGCCTTTTTCAATCAGGGCCGGCATTTCGGTTAAAACTGCATCAGTTAAATCCGTTACAGCCACATGAAAACCGTAATCGATGGCACACTTACCGTCAGCTCTTTTATGCCAGGCTTCCAGCGCTTCACTAAGTGTTTTGCCCGGGGTCTGAAGAGCATAGTCAACGATACAGGTCGTTCCACCGGCCGCCGCAGCGGTGGTGCCGGTTGTAAAATCATCGGCGGTAACTGTGCCGCCAAAGGGCATCTCAAGATGGGTATGTACATCAATTGCGCCCGGAAATACGTAGCGGTCCGCGGCATCAAAGACCTGATCCGCTAAGGCCGCGGAATTGGTTTCGATAGCAATTATCTTTTCGTTTTCTATTAAAATATCGGCCTGGTAAATGTCTGAAGCGGTAACTATCTTACCGTTCTTGATTAAGGTACGCATCATAATCCCTCCATTTTTACTTATTGATTAAGAGCTCAGCGATCTGGATCGAGTTTGTTGCTGCTCCTTTACGGATATTATCCGACACTACCCAGAGGTTAAGCCCGTGTTCCACTGAATGATCAGGCCTGATACGGCCGACAAAAACAGCATCATCATCAGCCGCATGAAGCGGCATGGGATAACTTAAATCAGCGGGATCGTCAAGAAGAACAACACCGGGGGCTTTAATAAGGAGTTCACGGGCTTTCTTTCCGTCAAGGGGGCCACTGAACTCTACATTGACGGCAATCGAGTGGCTGGTCACCACCGGCACTCTTACCGTGGTGGCTGTTACCGGCAGTTTGGGAAGCCCCATAATTTTTCGAGTTTCATTGATCATTTTAATTTCTTCCTTGCAGTAGCCGTCTTCTACAAAAACATCAATCTGAGGAACACAGTTAAAAGCCAACTGGTAGTTGCGCTTGGCTCCCTTATGCGGTATGCGCTCGGGGTGGACTGACTGCCCTTCAAGAAAAGCCCGGCTGTGTTCAAGCAACTCGTCAACGGCTTCTTTGCCGGCGCCGGATACC
>CAYGHB010000173.1:0-4288 GCA_964349375.1 uncultured Syntrophomonadaceae bacterium
TTTAAAAGCATCGCTGACATATCACCCACCTCTACAGTATGAAGTCCTCGGGATCATCAGGCTTAAAACTGGCCTGGAACGGCTCGGCATCGGGATCGAGTCCCGGCTCAAAACCGTATTTCTCCCGTACTTCCCTGGCCATTTTACGGTTGATTTTGCCCAGGGGTATATTGGCCGGGCAAACCCTTTCACACTCGCCGCATTCAATACAGCGACCGGCCAGGTGGAAAGCCCGGGATATATTAAAAGCCGTGTTTTCGGAAAAGTTGACCGCCCGGTTGATCCAGGTCGGATTAAGCCGATCAAGAATACAATCCTGGCAATAGCAAAGCGGGCATACATTACGGCAGCTGTAACAGCGGATACACTTGTCAAACTGTTCTTCCCAGTATTCCCAGCGGCCATCAACATCCTTGGCCTCAACCTCGCCAACCCCGCTGTCTTCAGCCGGTTCCCACTGTTTAACTTCTTCGCCGATCAGGTGATCACAAATCACCGGGTTTGGGTAGCGACAAAGACGACATTTTTCTGCCAAAACTTCGTCCCGGGGGATCTTGGTTTCTTCACCGCCGCGCACCAGGATAAAACCGTCTCCATTCCACTTAACCTCGGCCTGTTCTTCCCCGTCGCCATATTTTTCTGCCAACAAGGCCTGATCAACAACTCCGGGGCAGGGGCAGCCGATTACTATTACATCTTCACGGTGAATCCCTTTTTCAACCAGCAGCTGCACAACCGCCCTGCTGTCACAGCCTTTCACCGTCAGGGCAACTTTTCGTTTATCTGCTTCCTGACCGCGGGGTAGGTGTGGCTTCTCAACCAGAGTCAGGTATGTGGCCAGATTAGCGGTGCAGAGGGGTGAAAAGATCAACTCTGCAGCGCCTGTGGCATCTTCAACAAATGCCGGTGCAACCCGGTAGCCGTAAGAACCCTGCTTCCAGCCGATCAGGTACTTAACATCGTCTCTGGCAACAACCTCTGCTGCGGTTTTACGCAATAGTTCCAAATCCATCTTCTAATAACCCCTCCTACCAGTCGATCTGCCGGCGCCGGAAACCTTCAAACGGCTTGGCTTCACGGGCATCTTCGACGGTTTTTTCCACAACTTCCTTCCACTTGTGCCCTTCTGATGCCGATACCCAGCTCATATGAAAGCGCCGTGGGTCAACACCGACAAATTCCATCAGGTCTTTCAGCATGCCGAAACGGCGCCGGGCATAGAAGTTACCCTCCATGTAGTGACAGTCGCCGGGATGGCAGCCTGAGACCAGCACCCCGTCTGCTCCCTGCTGCAGAGCGTTCATTACATAGAGCGGATTAACCCGCCCGGAGCACATCACCCGGATTACCTGGAGATTGGCCGGATATTGAACCCGGCTGGTTCCAGCCAGGTCTGCCCCGGCATAGGAGCACCAGTTGCAAAGAAAAGCTACAATGTTAGGCTCGTAATTATCGCTCATTTTAAGACCCCCAATGCCGCTATCTGCGGTAGAATCTGGCGATCGCGGAACGATTTCGGCTGGATTGAGTCAGAGAGACAACCGGCCGAACAGGATCCGCAGCCCTTACAGAGGGCTTCGTTAACCCTGGCCACCTCGACTTCATGGCCAAAACGATTGACTGTGACCAACTCGATAGCCGTATAGGGGCAGATACTAACACAAAAACCACAGCCCCTGCAGGTTGATTCCTCAACAACGGCAACCTGGGCGCTAATCATCACCTTGCCCCTGGCCAGTGGAATCATCGCCGAAGAGGCGGCTCCCTTGGCCTGAGCTACCGTATCGGGGATATCTTTCGGCCCCTGACAGCAGCCGGCTAAGAAAACCCCGTCAGTAGCAGTATCAACAGGGCGCAGCTTGGGATGCGCTTCAAGAAAGAAACGGTCGGGCGACTGCGATAAGCGCAGTAGTTCCATCGTCTGGCGCATATCGGCTCTCGGCTCCAGGCCGACTCCGAGGACGACCAGATCGACTTCGTCTTCGAGCGGAGTTGACGTTAAGGTATCTTCCACCTTGACAACCAGCTTGTTGCCCCGCTTAAATATTTCGGACGGATTACCGCGAATATAGCGGACATTTTCACGGCGAACCCGGTCGTAGAACTCTTCAAACCCCTTGCCGAAAGCGCGCACATCCATGTAGTAAATACGGATATTGGCATCGGGCAGTTTATCCCTGATCAGGTGAGCCTGCTTGGCCACGTACATACAGCAGACGCGCGAGCAGTACTCGTTGCCGACACTTTCATCCCGGGAACCGACGCACTTGATAAAGGCAACTTCTTTCGGCACAATTTCTTCTTCACCATTGAAGACTTTGATCTTGCCGCCGGTCGGTCCGGAAGCCGACACAAGGCGTTCCATCTCCATGCCGGTAATCACGTTCGGGTAATCGCTGTAACCGTACTCCGGCTTGCGCGACGCATCGAAGGGATCGAAACCGGTAGCCACGATTACAGCTCCGACTCTGAACTCGACAATTTCGTCTTCCTGGTCGAAGTTGATGGCACCGGCCTGACAGACCTCGGCGCATTTCGGATTCTTACCGCATTTTCCCTTAGTTAAAAAGAGGCAGCTTTCGGGATCGATGGTATACTTGGCCGGCACAGCCTGGGGAAAGGGCAGATAGACAGCCGACCGCTTGCCCATGCCCTGGTCGAACTCGCTGGGGAAGCGATCTTTCACCCGGCACTCGGTAGCACAATCCCCGCAGCCGGTACACTTATCAAAATCGACATAACGCGCCTTCTTGCGGACCTTGACATCGAAGTTGCCAATGTAGCCACCAATCTCTTCTACTTCGGAGTAGCTTAATAACTCAATATTAGGGTGGTTGGCACAGTCAACCATCTTCGGAGTCAGGATACAGGCCGAGCAGTCAAGGGTTGGAAATGTTTTGTCCAGCTGGGCCATCCTGCCGCCAACAGACGGTGATTTTTCAACCAGGTAAACCTGGAAGCCGGCATCGGCGATATCAAGCGCTGCCTGAATACCGGCAATACCGGCCCCGATTACAAGGGCTGCAGGTTCAGCATCAACCTCTTTTGATTCAAGCGGCTCAAGCAGCCTCACTTTTGCCACTGATGCGGCAACCAGCTTCTTTGATTTTGCCGTTCCTTCATCCATATCCTCATGTACCCAGGAACACTGTTCCCTGATGTTGGCCATCTCCAAGAAGTAGGGGTTAATTCCGGCCTCCTGGATCGCTTTGCGGAAAGTCGGCTCGTGCATGCGCGGTGAACAGGATGCCACAATTACCCGGTTTAACCCATGTTCCCTGATGTCATTCTTGATCAGGGTCTGACCGGGATCGGAACACATGTATGAGTAGGTGCGTGCCACCTCGACATTGGGCAGCTTCAGTGCATAGTCTGCAACTGTTTCAACGTCTACCGTCGCAGAAATATTTACGCCACAGTGACAGACGTAGACGCCAATTTTCGGTTTTTCCGTCATCTGGTTTTTCATCCTCCTGTCAAGATTGGCCCTCGTTCCAGCAAAACACTAACCTTTCAGCTCTTTGAGCTTTTCGGTCAGCTTGGGCACAATCTTTAACATGTCATCAACAATGACGTAGTCGGCCACAGAAAAGATCGGGGCCTCGGGATCCTTGTTGATAGCTACAACTGTTTTTGCGCCTTTCATCCCGGCCACATGCTGGAAAGCCCCGGAAATACCCATGGCGATATAAAGCTTCGGCTTAACCGATTTACCCGATGTCCCGACCTGGCGGTCATGGGGGATCCAACCGGCATCGGTAGCCGCACGGGAACCGGCGATATCGGCCTTAATGGCCTTGGCCAGCTCTTCGACCACCGGCAGGTTTTTATCTTCTTTTAAACCACGCCCTACGGCGACCAGGATTTCCGACTGGGTAATGTCGACATCGCCTACTTCGGCTTCAACGTATTCGACAAATTTGCGATAACCAAGATCCTCTTTCAGGGGAGAATCCAGTTTTTCAACCGCGCCGCCGGCCGAAGCATCGGGCGCTTCCACTGCTCCCTCGCGGAAAGTCAGCAGGTAAGTATCCGCCGGTTTATAAGCCATAACGGCGTTGGCTTTCCCGGAGTAGAGCTGACGAGTTGCTTTCAGCGTTCCACCGGCAAATTCGAGACTGATCACATCGGCCACCAGGGGCAAATTCTTTTCTACAGCCAGGGCAGGCATAAAATCAACACCCTGGGCGGTATGGCCGGTCATCACAACAGTCGGCTTCAGATCATCGATCAGGGCCGAGAGAACTTTCTGGTATTTATCAGCATTAAAATCTTTAAAAAGCGGGTC